>CAZIHK010000101.1:0-12946 GCA_964539035.1 uncultured Candidatus Saccharibacteria bacterium
TTATAATATATTTAATTTATTAGTCAACTTTACTATCTTCGCCGTGCTCTTCTATCGCCTCTAATAAGCTGTTTTCGAGGTCACTCTTCTTTTTAAGTTTAGGCGCAGAAGAGGCTGGTACTACTTTAGGATCTTCGTTAGGAGCTGGGGCTGTAGCGGTTTGCTTTTCACTTTCGATATCCAGTTCGTAACCAGTAAGCTTGCTTGCCAAGCGAACGTTTTGGCCACTTTTACCAATGGCAATCGAAAGCTGATCTTCGGGTACAATAACACGGGCTTTTTTATTCTTTTCGTCTAGTTCTACCTTAGTAACACTGGTAGGGCTCAAGGCATTTGTAATATACTGCATAGGTTCATCTGCCCAAACAACTATATCAATCTTTTCTTGTTCACCAATTTCACTCATGACTGCTTGTACGCGTGTACCGTGGCCACCGACAAAGGTGCCAACTGGGTCAACACCCTGTACATTACTGGCAACGGCAATTTTACTGCGGACACCAGGCTCACGAGCAATACCTTTTATAGATACGGCACCGTTTTCCATTTCTGGCACCTCTGCCAAAAATAAATTTTCTATGAATTCTGGGCATCCCCGGCTTAGTATAAGCTGTGCACCCCTAAACCCACGCTCTACATCCTTTAAATATACTTTTAGACGTTGGCCAGGATAATAACGCTCACTCTGAATTTGCTCGCTAGATGGCATAATACCCTGGGCTTTGTTTAGCTCCATACGAATCAATCGGCCTTCTACCCTAGTAACAGTACCAGCTACAACAGAGTGAATTTTGTCTTCAAACTCGGCCATTACTATCTCTCGCTCAGCTTCACGCAAACGTTGTAAGATAACTTGTTTGGCAGTCTGGGCAGCAACTCGGCCAAAAGACTCAACTTTAGTTTCAATTTCTACTGTTCCTTCTATTAGAGCTTCTTTATCAATCTTTTTTGCATCAGCAAGTGTAATTTGAGTCATTGGTTCTTCGACCACTTTAACTACTGTTTTAGTAACATACACAAATACTGTGCCTGTATTAACGTTAATTCGTGCTCGTACCTCTTGATCATGTTCGCCATAATCACGACGCCAAGCGGCAGCTAGTGCTTGCTCGACAGCATCCGTTACTACGTCTTCGGGTAAGTTCTTTTCTTCGGCAATAGCCTTAACGGCTAGAACCAGTTGTTTTGTTTCTAATTCCATCATTACTCCTTAAAATTACGCTGAGTGCTTCACTATATGAAAAAATCCGACCTGCTGGCCGGACTAACACTACAAATAAATGTTATCATAAACGAAGCGTAAATTAAAGTAAGCTTATTATTTAATACAACCGAAATATAAATGCCTAAAGTAACTAGACTATATAACTCATTTAAACCTAGCCGCTACGAGCTATACTTAAAACCTGACAAAAGCAAGCTTAGCTTCGATGGACAGCTAAATCTTTTTGGCAGGCAAGAAATCGGCCAAAAGCACTTAGTGCTACATGTAAAAGATTTAGTTATAAATAAGTTATCTATTGACGGATATGAAAGCTCGTTTAAAGTTGATAATTCTAAAAATCATTTAGTAATTAATATGCCAGCAAATACGGCTCAAGATATTGTATTAAAAGCAAGTTTTAGCGGTAGAATAACCAAGCAAATGCATGGTTTGTATCCTTGAATAGGCAGAGACGGCGAAACTATTTTGGCCACTCAGTTCGAAAGCCATCATGCCCGTGAAGTATTCCCTTGCATTGATGAGCCAGAAGCAAAGGCAATATTTAATTTGAGACTTGATGCGAATATTAGTGATGTTGTGCTTTCCAATACTAATATAATTAGCGAAGAGACTAGAGGTGGCACTAAAACTTGTGAGTTCGAAGACACGCCTTTGATGTCTACATATTTGTTGGCATTCGTAATTGGTAAGCTAGACTACCAAGAGGCAATCACTCATGACGGCGTGAGCGTTAGGGCATGGGCCACACCAGACCAATCGATTCATACTACTTTTGCACTAGATGTTACTGTAAAGTCATTAGAGTTTTTTAATGACTATTTCGAGATACCTTATCCCTTAAATAAGTGTGATATCGTGGCTTTGCCAGATTTTGCCGCTGGAGCAATGGAAAATTGGGGCCTACTAACCTTTAGAGAAACTTGTATGCTTGTTGACCCAAAAAATACCAGCCTAGATAATCAGCAGTATGTTGCTATGGTAGTTGCCCACGAAGTTGCCCATCAATGGTTCGGTAATCTAGTGACTATGCGTTGGTGGAATGATTTATGGTTAAACGAAGGTTTTGCTAGTTGGATAGAGTATATGGCAGTCGATAGAATTTTTCCGAATTGGCATATGTGGACCCAGTTTATTGCTGACGAACAACATGCTGCTTTTAGACTAGATGCATTAATAAATACTCACCCAATAGAAGTTGATGTGCCTGACCCTGATCTAATACCGACAATTTTTGACGGCATTAGCTATTCTAAAGGCGCAAGTATCATACACATGCTACATGAATATTTGGGTAAAAACAGTTTCCGATTAGGTTTAGTCCATTATCTTAAAAAATTCTCCTACAAAAATACAGTGACAACTGATTTATGGGATGCACTATCTGAAGTTAGCCATTTGCCAGTCGATAAATTTATGAGCGCCTGGACATCAAATGCTGGTTTGCCGCTAGTAGTTTTGAAGCTAAATGGTCATAAACTTAAGCTAAATCAACAACGTTTTTTGGCTAGTGGTAAAAAAATAGACTCACCTATTTGGCCTATCCCGCTATTGTCACAGAATCTAGATAAACATGTTTTTGATACGGCTAATCTGGATATTGATCTTATTACCAGTGATGCAATTAGGCTAAATAATAACCAGGCTGGGTTCTATATAACTAAATATTGGCCTGAGGCTTATACAAATTTAGCTTGCCAGATTAAAGAAAATCAGCTCAAAGAAACGGAAAAAATTGGTTTATTGACGGATATGCTTGCACTAACTAAGGCCGGCCATTTAGAAACTATACAACTATTAGATGTAATAAAAGAATTTAGCACCGAGACAAGTTCGCCAGTATGGGATAGTATTGCCGCTGCCTTAAGCGACATGAGACGCATACTTGGTATTGATGTTCGTGAAGCTCTCAAGCCATTCACAAGGCAACTTATTCAGAATCAACTGGATAGGCTGAGCTGGCAGGAACATAAAAATGAAAGTCATTTTGATATATTGCTAAGGCCATTGATACTGGGTTTAGCGTCTGGTTCAGACAATGAACAAGTAATTAAAGAGGCTCTATCCCACTTTAAGCTAGCTGTTTCAATAAGTGATATATGTCCTAACTTAAGAAACATGATCGTTGCTAGTGTTTCACATAGAGGCAGTGAAAAAGAGTACCAAATTATTTTAAACATGTATAAAACTGCGACTTCACCCGAAGATAAGCTAATATTGGCCCGTGGTTTAACTAATTTTAGGAATGCTACCCAATACAACAAAAGTATAAAACTTTTAAAGTCAAAATTTGTAAGACTTCAAGATGTTAGCTACTGGATAATTTACGGTTTGAACAACCCCAATTTTAGGCCTAAAATGTGGGATTGGATTAAAATTAATTGGCCATGGCTTAAAACTAATTTTAGCAATGATATGGTTTACCCTAGATTGCCGGTATATATAGCCCGAAGTTTTAATGATAATAAAAGTCTGCTAGAATTTAAAGAATTTTTTGATAAAATGCATGAATCTAGCCTCAACAGAGGTATCAAGCAAGGTATTGAAACTATTGAGACTCAAATAGCCTGGAGAAAAAGAGACGGAAAAACAGTCTTAGACTGGCTAAATATTAATTTCGATTAAAGTATACAAATCAACAGTATTTTCGATTGATAGTAAACACCCTTTAACACTTGCGACTATAAGCTTGTAATCAGCTTACTAATTAATATTGCTTACCCAAAGTTCGGCCGTAAAACTCATTTGTGATTGTTTTTTGGCGGTAATTGTATCTAAACCATTACCTCAATTTGAGCTATTGCGATATTTAACATCTTTAAAATAAGTAACTTGGCCCTTTGTGGCGATAATATCGATTTTACACCAACAAGTACGCTAGTTTTTAATAATATTTTGTAATTATTTGTTAATATACTGTTTGCCTCCAAATTCTCTGCAAGCATGCCTGTTTCTGTGGCGCTCATTTATTAAGATGCCTGTCTATGTTAAAACTTTTACGATGTTCTAGGGTAAAGCCTAATTTATTTATCGATTCTAAGTGCATTTTAGTACCATAACCAACATGAAATTCTAAACCATAGCCTGGGTATTTTTTAGCCAGCTTTTGCATGTATTGATCCCTAGTTACTTTTGCAATTATACTTGCAGCGCTTACTTGAGCGTATAGATTATCAGCTTTAGCCAGACACTTACAATTCAAATCAGGTAAAAAATTGATTAATCCATCAATAATAATAATTTCGTTTGATAATGGATTTATATCTTGAATAGCTTTGGCTGATGCAAGTTTTAAGGATTCTGATAGACCAATATCATCAATAGTAGCTGCATTTATCCAACCATAGCCAACATCTGCATTTTGTCTAATGATTATACTTAGAGCTAGTCGTTTATTAGCACTTAAAAGCTTGGAGTCCTTTAAGCCGTCCAAGGGTTTATTTAACCTCACTGCACATACCAAAAGAGGCCCTGCTAATGCACCTCTACCGACTTCGTCTATGCCAATCATCAAAAAATAAGTATAGAGATTAAAGCCTTGAGTAAGCCAAACTATTTATCTAGTGCTTTTTCGGCTTCTTCGTGAGCTTTAAACGAATCTGCGTGCTTTTTTTCTTCAGCTACTTCGGCTTCTTTGGTTAATTTTTTGGCTTCTTCGTGAGCAGCTTGAGCCTTTTCGTGCAACTTTTCTTCTTCAGCTTCGGCTTGAACATCACGTATGGTGTTTACACCTACTTTGTCGAAATCTACGCCCGTGAGACGTGTTGATTTACCAGTACGTTTACGTATGTATGTTAAGTAATTGCGCCTAACTTTACTGCGCTTGGTAACTTCTACCTTTAAAACATTAGGGCTATGCAAAATGTAAGATTTTTCAACACCGATGCCACTAGCTATCCGACGAACTGTGATACTTGAGGTCAAACTATTTTTGCGATCTGTGCGAATAACCATACCCTCGAAAATTTGTACTCGCTCTTTGTCTGATTCTTTAATTTTTTGGTGCACGCGCACGCTATCACCTGTTCGTACATCAACAACTTGGCTCTTTTTGTACTTTTCTTCAACTTTTTGGACTAGACTTTGCATAAAAATAATATCCCAACAATTAAATGACCTTTAAAAATTCTGATTCGAATGTCACTATATCATATCTGTTGCCAGTTGAAAAGTGTAATTAGAATTTTCAATCTAATACTCTTAGTATTTCTTCTAGGCTGGTATCGCCAATAATTACTCTCAAGATAGCATCGTGTTTCATCGTTAGCATACCGTCATGGATAGCAACGTTTTCTAAAGCCTCTGTAGTAATTTCGTGAACTGACTTACGTAATTCTTGTTGTAAAGCTGGTGACATAACCAAAAGTTCGCGTACAGCAAACTGGCCAGTATAGCCAAACGGATTGTCTACCGACGAGCCTGGATGATAAAGCTGTAAATTATCAATATTAGGTCTTTCGCAATTTGGTGGCAAAGTTTCGACAATCGATTGTATCCAATCTTTTGTATTGTCGTCTGGCGTATAGGCTTGCTTGGTTAAATCGTCTAAACGCCTAACTAAACGCTGGGCGGCTATTAATCTAATCGCAGATGTAAATAGCGGATTGTCGCCAACTGTGTCTAGTAGGCGTGTGATTGCAGCACAAGCCGAACTGGCGTGATATGTTGACAGCACTAAATGACCTGTCAAAGAAGACTGAAGAGCAGTTTTTGCAGTATCTAAATCACGAATTTCACCAACCATTACTACATCAGGGTCAGATCTCAAAACAGAGCGAAACTTTTCGGCAAATCCGTTTTTATCAGATCTAGAGTCAACAGGTATTTGAGTAACTCCTCGAATATAAAATTCAACAGGGTCTTCAAGAGTTATTATCTTACGTTCTGGGTGATTTAGCTCATTAATAATGCTATATAGAGTTGTAGTTTTACCAGAACCAGTAGGCCCAACCATTAATACTAAGCCTGAAGGATGACTTATTATTTCGCCAATGACCTGCCTTTCTTTATCATTTAAATCTAGGGCATCTAGACGCATGTATTCTTCACGCAAATTAAACAGTCTCAAAACCACATCCATACCATATACCGCAGGCATTGTTTCGACACGCAAGTTAACTGTGACAGAATTGCCATCAGCCATTTCGTAGGTTTGGTTGATGTGGCCTGTTTGAGCATCGGGTGTACTGGTCGATACGTTTGCGGCTACCGCTAAACTAGCAATTAGCATATGATACTTTTCTCTCATCAGTTCGGCTACGGGGTGCAACACGCCATCAACCCTAAAACGTATACGTACATTATCTATTTGATTTTCAAGATGAATATCGCTAGCATTTAGCTTATAGGCTTGCTGCACTACGTAAGCTAGCATATCGTCTGCGCGCACACTGCTTAAGGTTTTTGAAACCTCGGCCATATGTTCTGCTGCACCAGTTTCATTTAGAGTAAAATCTTCGTATATTACCTCTTTGGGCGGATCGTAACGATGCATTAATACACGGTATCCCATGTCTGAAATCATAGCGAAAGTAACTTTATAGTCACCAAACCGTATCCTAAGTTCACCCATGGTTGTTTGTGAGGTGGTATTGGTTATACCAAACTTAATATGATGCTCGTCGGCTAACAGAGGTATAACTTTCAAATCATATAGTTCGGGAATCGTTAGCAGGTCTTTATAAAGGATTAATTCTTTATCAGAAGTATCTTCGTAGGCAATATTTAATAGCCGTGCCCTGCGTAAAGTTTTTTGTTCTTCAATAACCCTTGCTTCGTCTTTCATCTTGTATTTAGTATAGCAAGTAAGCATAAGCGACCATATATTTTTTGTTATGATATTTAGAGTATGTTAAAGATAGCTGTTATTTTATCTGATATACGCAGTGCCTATAACGTTGGCAGTATTTTGCGTAGCTGTGATTGTTTTGGTGTGTCAGAGGTTATTTTTGCCGGCATCACACCGTATCCGAAGATTAGAGGCGACAGTCGCCTGCCACATATGATACAAAAACAAAGTATGGCGATACATAAAACTGCACTTGGTGCCGAAAATACTCTCAATTTATGTGCATTTGCAGATACCAATCAAGCCATTAACTACGCCAAACAACTAGGCTTTTGCATTGCAAGCCTAGAGCAATCTAGCGACAGCGTTTCATTAACTGGCTATTCACCTTGTAAAAAATTGGCTATAATACTAGGCAATGAAGTCACCGGTCTTTCTAGACAGACGCAAGAGGCAAGTGACGTCATAATAGAGTTACCCATGTTTGGTAAAAAAGAGTCGCTAAACGTAAGTGTAATCGCAGCTATAGCTTTGTACAGCTTAAGATTAAAAATATAATTTATGAAAAATACTCAAAATCAACATCGATTTGGACATATATTGTTTATGATGGGTATATTTATATTGTTGATTGGCGTTACTTTAATAACTCCCCTGAATAGCGGTATCACAAAAGCATTTGGATCAAGCGACATTATTAGGTTATCCAACCAAGCTCGCGACCAGCTAAATCGTAAACCGCTAGCAACTAACAGTAAATTAATGAACGCTGCCCAACTAAAAGCCGAAGATATGGCAAAATTAAAGTATTTTGCCCACACTGCCCCCGACGGAACTGTAGCTTGGGATTATTTTAAAAAAGTGAACTACCCATATGAAGTTGCAGGTGAAAACCTAGCGATTACTAACGAGACGGCTGATGCTGTAATTAACGGATGGCTCAACAGCCCGACACACCGCGAAAATCTTTTGAGCAATCAATATACTGATTTTGGTATTGGTATGTCTACCTTCGGAGATTACCAAGGACACAATAATACGGTTGTTATTGTGGCACTTTATGGCAGACAAGCTGCGACACAAGAACCAATGGCAACCACAAATCCCGCAGGCTCAACTACAGCATTTAAGCCCCGTATCCCAAATGTGCCAGTTGCTGCAATTGCTACGGTTGCAACCGCATTAATGGCTATTGGTATAGTCCTAGAACTACGCCATATACAACGCCTTCATGATGCTAAAAGACTAGTATAGTTTTACTGGCATTTAACGTTTTCTTCGCCTATTAGTTCTTGTAAAGAGATTATCAGATCGCTATCATCGTTGACTAGCTGTGGTAATTTAATAATTTGCTTATTTTCGATACCTAACACTAGTACTGCTTCGTTTTGACCAGGGTATTCATCAAGTATAGTTTTTAACATTTGCAACGTTACATGGTCGCTTGCATCTTGCATGCGTAAATATAGACGCTTATTCAGCTTTGATGCCTCAATATTTTGTTGATCATGATAATTATTACCATCATTACTAGACCTCTTGGAGTTTTTTAAGATTGCTTTATGGCCGGTAGGCTCATATTCTTTTGCGTCTTCTAGGGGTACAACCTGGGCACTATCTACTAAAACTTTAAATTCTGGCATTAATGCACCACTTTTATCAAGACCGTTAACTTTGCCCTTTACTATAACCACGTTTTGGGTTACCCATACTTCGGCCGTATCTTTAAATGCGTTAGGGAAAACCACTAGTTCGGTCTCGTCTCCAACTAGATCTTCAAGTTTAATAAATGCCATAGGTTGGCCGTTTTTGGTGGTAATTTGCCTGATACTACTAATTATCCCCCCTATTGTGGCACTTTTTCCATCATCTTCTGGGGCAATTTTAGCTAGTGGTACTGTCTTTTCGGCTAAATAACCGTCATAGTCTTGTAGAGGATGTTTTGAAAGATAAAGACCAAGCAATTCTCTCTCCCACTGCAAATATTCATGCTCACTATAAAGTGTGCTTGTTTCGGGAATATTCAGTTTTAATAGAGGTGCTTCGTCTGTTAATGATGCTCCGAATAAATCAGTTTGGCCGTTTTGACTGTCTTTGCTGAGCTTGGCACCAACTGCTAGGAGTGTGTCAACATTTTCTAATATTGCTCCGCGATCCCCATATCGATCAAAAGCACCCGATTTAATTAGGCTTTCCCATACTTTACGATTGACTAATCGATTGTTAACCCTCTGTAAAAAATCAGTCAACGAGACAAACGCACCACCCTCTTCACGGGCTCTAATAATTTCGGCTACTGCACCATGACCAACGTTTTTTACGGCATTCATACCAAAGCGTATCTCTGGGGTTTTGTCTTTTTGATGAGGCACTACGCCAAACTCATGATAAGACTCATTTACGTCAGGGGGCAAGACTATCAACCCCATATGTTTGCATTCGCTAATTTCGATTGCTAAACGATCAGTATCGTCATAATCACTAGTCATCAACGCCGCCATAAATGCTGCTGGATAGTGAGCTTTTAGATACGCTGTCCAATAAGATATCATGGCATAACAAGCGGCGTGGCTTTTGTTAAAACAATAGGCTGCAAAGTCTTCTAGCTGTTTCCAAAAAAGTTCCATCTGTTTTTTATCTGCACCTGAGTGTTTTACTGCACCTTCTATAAACTCAACTTTCATTTTAGCTAACACTTCTGGGATTTTTTTTGCTATGCCTTTGCGCAAAGTATCTGACTGGCCACCGGAGAATCCACACAAATCACGGCTAATTTGCATTACTTGTTCTTGGTAGACTAACACACCATAGGTATTGCGTAAGGCATTTTCCATTTTTGGGTGCATATATTCAATCTTTTTTTCACCGTTTTTACGAGCAATAAAATCATCAATAAATTGCATTGGTCCAGGTCTATAAAGTGCAACCATAGCAATAATATCTTCTAGTACGCTAGGCTTGAGCTGTTTTAAATACCGCTTCATCCCGGCCGATTCAAGCTGAAAAACACCTGTAGTGTCACCCTTGCCCAAAAGTTTATAAGTTTTTTTGTCGTCTAGGGGTATATCGCTTACTTCAAATTCTTTGCCATAAACTTTACGTATTATCCTTAGTGCATTTTTAATAGTTGTTAAATTAGAAAGCCCCAAAAAGTCCATTTTTAAAAGACCAAGGTCTTCTATGGGACCCATTGCATACTGAGTGGTAATAACCCCTTTTTGAGCCATTTCAAGTGGCACAAACTTAACAATATCAGCTGGGGCGATGACTACCCCTGCAGCATGAACGCCGTGGCTACGAACCGTGCCTTCTAAACGAACGGCCATATCAAATACCTGCCTAGAAGTTGCATTTGTATCGTATTCTTGTTTTAGATCGCTATTTTCTTTTATCGAAGCACTCAAAGGAGTGTGCCTACCTTGCACGGGTGGCGGTATCATTTTGGCAATTCTATCGGCATCGCTATAAGGTACTTGCAATACCCTCGCAACATCTCTTACTGCAGCACGGGCAGCCATACGGCCAAAAGTAACGATATTTGCGACTCTGTCTTTACCATATTTTTCTACACAATATTGGATTACTTCATCACGACGCGAATCTTGGATATCAATATCTATATCGGGCATACTTATACGGTCGGGATTTAAAAATCGTTCAAATAGCAAATCATATTTGAGCGGGTCTAGCTCGGTTATTTTTAGCGCATAAGAAATAATTGAACCCGCCGCACTACCCCGCCCTGGACCAAATACAATTTTGCGGTCTTTGCCCCATTTAATAAAATCCCAAATTATCAAAAAATAACCGCTAAAGTTCATATTTTCGACTACACCCAGTTCGTAATCGGCTCGTTTAATTATTTCTTTGGGTAGTAATTTTTTAGCTGCTGAGTTAGATAGTTTTTCTGCATCTACTGGGCTTAAGCCACAATATCTTTGCACTAATCCCCTGTAGACTAACTGCTCTAAATAACTCCTCTCAGTATGATGCTCTGGCACAGGGAACTTAGGAAGCATAATTTTGCCTAGCTCGATTTCTAGATTGCACTGATCGGCAATTATTTTTGTGTTAGTAATAAAGTCTGGGTGATCTTTACCCCATCGGTTTATTAATTCTTGCGGGCTTTCAACATGAAGCGGATATTCTTTTAAACTTAGCCTTTTAGTTTCGCTTAAAAAAGAGCCAGTCCCAACGCATAAAAGTATTTCATGAGCTTCTTGATCTTCAGACTTGAGGTAGTGGGCATCTACAGTAGCAACAATTGGTATATCAAGCTTTTCTCCTAGTGCGATAATTTTATTATTTACGATATTTTGCTCTTTATTAGTCATTGGGTTATCGGGGTGGCCATGGTCTTGAACTTCTAGATAATAACGATCTTTGAAGATTTGTTTGTGCCACATTGCTACTTCTTCGGCCTTTTTATCTTGGCCCTGTCTTAAATTAGAGGCTATTTCACCTCCTAAACAGGCACTCATAGCAATAATACCCTTGTTATACTTTTCTAATAATTCATGGTCTACCCTGGGTTGATAATAAAATCCTTCTAAATTAGCTAGTGTAGACAAACGCATAAGGTTTTGATAACCAATTTGGTTCATGGCTAATAGGATCAAATGATAGCGAATTTTATCTTTTTGAGGATCTTTGTCGGTGTGTTTGCGTGATGCAACGTATATCTCAATACCAACAATTGGCTTTACGCCCTTAGCTTTAGCTTCTTTGTAGAATTCTATAGTGCCTGATAGAGTACCATGATCGGTTTTGGCGACAGCGTGCATTTTATTTTCTTTTACAAAATCTAGCAACGGACCAATTTTAGTCAAGCCGTCTAATAGGCTGTACTGTGTGTGATTATGTAAATGTACATAATCGCTTGGGCTTAAATCCTTTATCTGTTTTGCCATTAACCCTCTTCAATTAACTTGCCTATCTTACATTATAAAAACGTTGGGTATAAAATACCCAACGTTTAATGGTGTAAAATTAACTTTTATTACGTATTCTTCTTTAAATAGTTAGCTAAATGTCTCTTAGCTTCATTAGCAGTTTTTACAGCCGCATCAAGTTCTGGGTCATCTGCATCTCCTTCATGGATTGCACTGAGTACTTCTTTAACTTTAAATTGAGCTTCTTTTGTGTCGTCAACTAGGTTTGTTAGCTTCTGTTTGCTCCTACCAGTTAACTGTTTAACTCGTTGATTAGCCTGATCGATTAAATCACCCATGTCTCTATAAAGCTGTTTCAATTTGATCTCTGCAGCTCGCCATGCTTTACCGCCAGCTTCTTTAATGTCTTGCCTAGTGTCTTTGCCGCTTTTTGGAGCAGTTAAAATGCCCGCCACATAACCTACAGCCAGTGCTACTGCCCCTGCTATTAATACTTTTTTGGTTGTCTTACAGCCCATCTGACGCTCCTCTCTTATCGGGTTTTCCCGTTTAATGTACTTAATATCGCCCTAACAAAGTTAATCGGCCCAGATGCTTTTAACATTGAGCTACTGAAGGTTTCAACATTTTCGGCAAATTGCTGTGCGCTAACAGCGGCAGCTTTTAGCTTTTTAAGTATTGCAATTAGCATTATCGTCGCTGTTATCGCTAGTACTAAAAATATTGCTAAAGTAACAGAAAGTATTATTACAAGCACCTCATATGCATCCATAGTATTAATATTATACCATTATTTTTGTGCTAGTCTAGAGCAAATGTATTCTTCTAATTTTGGCCCCAGCGTTTTATCGACCAACGCATGGTCAATTACAGCTTTAATATAACTTAATTTATTACCAGCATCGTGATAGACACCATCGATAAATTTACCGTACACTCGCCCTTTTTGTGCAAGCTCATTGACACTGTCTATGATGTAAATCTCTCCTCCAGGACCAATTTTTTCCTTTTCTACAATTGGAATAATATCTGGGGTTAATAAAT
>CAZIHK010000102.1:0-3537 GCA_964539035.1 uncultured Candidatus Saccharibacteria bacterium
GGAGCAGTTATGGTGATGGTGACTGGAGAAGTTACTGCTTTTGATTTACTTACAGCCCAGTAGCCAATGCCACTAACAGCTGTTATTACAACTACAAAAATGGCAAGTTCTATTACAGCAAAGCCACGTTGTAATTTGTTCTTTGCTTTAATCACTTTTTTAATCCTTTTTTGTGTTTTGTTTATCTGATTAGAAAGTAACATAAAAGACAGAGACGTGCAAGATGCTTGCACTTACTCACTACATCGTGGACACTTTTGGGGCTCGTGGAATAGTTATGTCCATGGTAGCACAAAATTCATGAGGGGTTAGGTAGCCCAAGGCCTGGTGTGGTCTAAAGAAATGGTAGTCATTAACCCATCTGTTAATCTGATCTCTTCTTTCATCTAGATTCTTTATGGTTCTGTCTTCGTCAAGGCATTCTTGCTGGAGTTTACCTATCAGGTTTTCAACATGAGGCTTATCTTTGGGAGTGTGTGGTCTAGCAAAGTACTGGGTTATGTTCTGCTCTCTTAAGTAGATGTAAGCGTGTTTGTGGTTCTCGCTGCCGTTATCGTTGACCACGCAAACATCTCTGCCAAATGTAGTCAGTACTACCTGTAGAGCTAGCATAGCTTGGAGACACCTGGACTAGTACACCTTTATGCTAGATTAGACTACTACCCTAGGTGATCTAGCGACTCTCTTGGTTGTTTTAGTTTGACCAGCTATGCGATTTAACTTCTTTTGTACAACAGCGGATTCTTCTTCCATACCCTTTAGCTCATAAGCTCTATGCAACAACGTTAAAGTCTCTTTATTTGGTTCTAACTCTACTGCTTGTTCAAGCTCACTAATAACCTTTTTATTGTTGCCTAGCTTTTCTTGCACTTTTGCATAAGCAATATGCCTGGCTGCCATTTTATCTTCTAAGTCTAATGCCTCTTCGAAAGCAATCGAAGCCCGACCGTAATCGCCTGTTTCGTAATAGATTAGACCTAAATTATGCAAGCTTGAGGCACTTTTTTCGATACTAGAAGCTATTTCAAAGCAATCTATAGCATCTTTAAACTCTTTTTGCTTGGCATAT
Organism: uncultured Candidatus Saccharibacteria bacterium; assembly: GCA_964539035.1. Taxonomy (GTDB): domain Bacteria; phylum Patescibacteriota; class Saccharimonadia; order Saccharimonadales; family CAIOMD01; genus CAZIHK01. The sequence continues at coordinate 1,070 of CAZIHK010000102.1, forward strand.
AGAATGCCTAGCCTGTTGTAGGCAGCAGCATTTTTTTGGTCTATCTTTAAAATGGTAAGTAGAGCTTTTTCGGCTCGCAATAGTTTATTGTCACGCATACCCTGATGAGCTATTTGCCATAAACGACCCAGCCTTAATCCAATTTGTTCAGGCACATCAGCAATTTGACCCTCGAGCTTATATGTTGCCCAAAAGGCTATTGCGCCAAAAAAAACTAAAACAATAAGTTCAATCATGATATTTCCATGTAATTATAACACTATGAACAGATAGCTAAGTACTAGTTTTGTCTGTATGTTATTATTCAACCAATTTTCGGATTTTAGGCAAAGTTTTAATCGCTTATTCCATATTTTAACTGATTCTGGTTTTGTCATTGAGGCATTGATTAAAGCTGCATGACATACTAAAACCAAAGAACCAACAATTTGCCCAGATTTTTCTGAATCTTTACTAAGTGTATTCGCTCTTATTAATCTGTTGAACTGATTTTCAGCTAGTATGTCTTTGGCTGAATCTATAGATTGTAAGATTACATTTTGTTCATCGTCGCTCACAAGCTCATTAATTATACCCATTTTATTAGTGGCAATAGCTATAGCTTTATTTAACCTTGCAGGCTCTATATTGCTATAAAAATCTTTTATCTGGGCTTTAGTAGGTAGAACTAAGCGCCATATAGCTGACCTAGATTGGATAGTTTCTAAAACATCCCTTATCGAACTAACGCCCAATAAAAAATGTACTTTTTTAGGTGGTTCTTCTAGTAGCTTGAGCAAACTGTTTTGGGCTTCTTTGGTCATTAAGCCGGCATCGTTAATTAAAACAACCCTTACTAGTTTGGACTTGAGCCTAAAAGTATTTTTAAGCTCCCTTATTTGTTCGATACCAATAGTCTGTTTGTCTTTTGGCGGTAATAGTTCGAACAAGCGGCCAGCTGGGTTATACCCTAAAATCACATTGGCCAATCCGTGAAGAAGCGTATATTTACCACTTCCCTTTGGTGATACCAATACTAGGCTTTGCGGTGGGTTTTTGATAACTAAATCGTATCGTTCTTGGCTTACGGGATGTAGCAACAATTTCATTTGAACTTTTCCTCGAAACAGATAGGCAGTTCGCTCACAAATGTTGTTCTTTTACCTCCCGGCAGGGTAATTTCTAAACTTTTAGCATGCAAATATAATCTGTCTGCTGGTTTGCTGCCATATAGCTCATCACCTAAAATCGGATGCTTTAGGTACTTTAAATGTACCCTAAGCTGGTGTGTGCGCCCTGTGGTAGGTTTTAGCTCTAAAAGTGAAAATGTAGTGTTAGTCTTTAGCACTTTATAAGACGTAGAGGCGTTTTTACCGTTTGGATCCGGCCTAAATGTTTGCGGTTTCTTAGGGTTGCGGCCTACGGGTACATCAATAATCGCTTCTGCAGGGTCTAGTGTGCCCCCAATTAAAGCAATATATACTTTTTTAGTTTTATGCTGCGAAAATTGCTTTTGTAAAAAGGATAGTGTTTCTGAATTTTTGGCACAAATCATTACCCCGCTGGTAGCCCTATCTAAACGATGTACAATACCTGCCCTTTCACCCTCCATATTATTAGCTACCTTGCTTCGCACAAAGCTAGCTACAGAAGCTTCATCCCAATATTTTCCCCTAGCATGGCTGATAACTCCAATTGGTTTATCGATAACTATTACGTTTTTGTCTTCGAAAATTATTGGCAATTCAATAATCTCTTCTACTCTTTGTAGATTAGAAATGTCTGCCATAATCTTGCCCTCCGGCCTGACTTTATAGCCGGCTTTTATTGGCATTTTTTCTAGAGTAATTGAATCTTGTATAAAAAGTTTAGATAGTGCCGAGCGTGAATACTCTGGATAGGCATTTGCAATTAAAACATCCGCCCTAACAGGGCTCTCGCTTTTGTTTGCAATGGTCTTTTTGGACATTTTATGCAGGCCTTAGACCTACCGCTTGTTGAACTTCAAATAGCTTGTCTGAGGCAACCTTGCGCATAGTTTCTTCTGAGGCCTGTAGCTTTTGGTCTATGGTTTGGGTGTCTATCTGCTGGTATTTAACTTGAAAGTCAGCCAAAAAGGCTTCTATTGCCTCTGCTACTGTCTTTTTAAGATCACCATAGCTAGTTTTTGATAGCCAACTATTATTTGTCGCTTTTTGGGTTTTGTTAGTTAGTAAGGCTAGTATTTGCAAAAGATTAGTAATGCCTGGCTGATTTTGCCAATCAAAATTGATTGAACCCACAGAATCGGTTGTAGCACTCATAACTTTTTTAGCTGCCTCGGCTGGGTTATCTATGAGTAGTATCGTACCAGCTGGGTCGCTAATGCTCTTGCTCATCTTTTTGTCAGGGTTGCGCAAAGATCGGATTCTTAAAGGGGCTTCTTGACCAAAAAATTCAGCTTGCTTTTTGGTTTCTTCTGGTATCACAAATATTGAGCGAAACTTGCT
>CAZIHK010000103.1:0-10234 GCA_964539035.1 uncultured Candidatus Saccharibacteria bacterium
AGAAAAGCTTTGGCGTAAAAACAATCAAAGGTGCCCGAACTATGGAAGTACTCTTAAGTGTTTGCCAATCCCTGTACAACCGGGATAAGGATAGCTTTCTGCCGGCACTGCATAGACTGGCCACGGTTAGTCAGTAGTTACCTCGTGTAGACTAGACTAAATTAAAAAACTGTGGTATAATATACTACATGTTATCAAAAAGCGTTTAAGCTAAAAAATAAGGTAAAATAAAACAGATGGCTACCAAGAAGAAGAAACGATCTGCCAAGCGCAAATCTAACTCGGCAAAAGAAGAGCCAAAAACAACAAATTATTTTTGGCGGCAAATATTAGTCTTTGTGCTGGTAATAATTGCTATCTTTTTAATGTTAGGCGGTTTTGGCTGGGGTGGCGTTTTGCCAATAAAACTTTTTTACATGTCTCAGTGGCTTTTTGGCTATGTTGCATATTTGTTGGCATTTGTAATTATCTTTTTGGCAATCCAAAAGTATAAACACGAAGAATTTAAGATACCCTTAATGAAACTTTTTGCTAGTTTTTTGTTTTTAGCCTGCCTTGCTGGCATGCTCCATGTTGTTGTGGACTCTAAAGACTCAGCTTTAGCCGCTAGCCAAGGGACATACGGTGGTGAACTAGGCTATCTGGCAAGCAAGGGGCTATTAATGTTTTTGAATGTTACAACGGCATTTATATTATTTTTTGTATTTGCCTGGATTGCTTTTATGATGATGTTTGGCATTGCTCCTAAAAAAATGCTCACTAAATTTATCACTCCTTTTAGGCGTAATAAGGGTAAAGATACAGACCTGGCTGATTTAAGGGCAAAGAGCGATAACTTTCAGGTTCACGAGGGGGTACCTGTTGAGCATCACGACGGTTCAAAAGATGATTCTAGAAACTCCAAGGGCCTCAGAGCTACTGCCGCTAAACTGGCACCGACAGAAGATCATGCAGCCTTAACTGCCGAAAGTGACCCCAACTGGAAGTTTCCTAGTGTTGATTTGCTTAACCAGAAGCAAGATAAAGCTGACCCGGGCGATACTAAAGCTAGGGCAGATATTATTAAATCAACTTTGGCAGAATTTGGCATAGATGTCGCGATGGAAGGGGCTAATGTTGGTCCAAGAGTCACTCAATACATATTATTGCCATCACCCGGTCAAAGACTTAGCAAAATTGCTACTTACGAACCAAACATGGCGTTTGAGCTGGCGGCTAAATCAATTCGCATAGAAGCTCCTATCCCAGGCAAAAGAGCGGTAGGTATCGAGGTGCCAAATATAAAATCAGCTACTGTCCGGTTAGCTAGCATACTGTCGTCTAAAGAGTGGGCAACAAATGACCAACCGTTAATATTTGCAGTTGGTAAAGACATATCCGGTAATGCAGTAATCGCTAGTATAGATAAAATGCCGCATCTACTAATCGCTGGCCAAACTGGTTCCGGCAAGTCTGTCATGATAAATACCCTCTTAACAAGCTTGGTTTATCGTAATAGCCCATCTGACTTAAAGCTTATCTTGGTAGACCCCAAACAGGTTGAGTTAACGCCTTACAATAATATTCCTCACCTACTTACGCCAGTGATAACCGAACCCGAAAAATGTATTAGCGCCTTAAAATGGTCAGTTGCCGAGATGGAAAGGCGCCTAAAGGCCTTTGCTGAACAGGGCAAACGAAACATTGGCGAGTATAATCATGCCAATAGTGAAGAACGCATGCCGTATATTGTTATTGTTATTGATGAGCTTTACGACTTAATGATGGCTGCCGGCAGGGATATCGAAGCATTGGTTGCTCGTATTGCCGCTAAATCTAGAGCTGCCGGCATACATTTAGTACTTGCCACGCAAAGGCCAAGTGTTGATGTAATAACCGGCTTAATCAAAGCCAATGTACCGTCTAGGGTGGCATTTACAGTAGTTAGTCATATTGATTCGCGTACTATCATCGATGGTGCTGGCGCCGAAAAACTGCTTGGCAATGGTGACATGTTGTATAAAGCAATTGATGGTAAGCCAATACGTTTGCAGGGTGCACTAATTGAACTTGCCGAGATTGACAAGGTCAATGACTTCTTACGAGCTCAACGCGAACCGCAATATAATGATGAAGTTATCAGTATGCCAGTACAAATATCTGGACGAGGTGGATCCGTAATAGAACATGTTGGTACTGGTGAGGATGAAGCATGGAATGATGCTGTAAGAGTTGTAATCGAAAGTGGCAAAGCTAGCACTAGCCTGCTCCAACGTCGCTTGAGGGTTGGATATGGCAGGGCATCGCGCATTATTGATGAGATGGAAGATCGTGGTATTGTTGGGCCAGCTAGTGGTTCAAAAGCCCGTGAAGTATTAGTGAATAGCATGGACGATGTTTTTGGTGATAACGATGACGAAGTAGACGAACCCGTATCAGACGACCCTCAAGATGAATATCTAACAAGATAATACTTGAGCTTTTTTACATCTAGACTTATGATGTATTTAAGTGGGTAGTGTATAAAATCAAAAAAAGAGGGGATTTTATAATGGAAAAGAGGATCACACCTGTTGATAATTTAACTGGTATGCCTCTGCCTATCTATCCTTTTAGCAACGAGCACGATTTAGGGGTTGAGTTATATGATGGGCCTAAAACTTCCGAAGATCTTGGTGGCTTAACAGAAAATATCAATAATTGGCATCATGCATTTCATCCTGAATATGAAATGAAATCAAATAAAGCCGGAGCTTTATTTTTAAGGCACTCCCGCGTTCAACGTGTTCCTGTATGGCTTCATGATGATTACCACTATATTTACCAAGGCCCTGAAATTAGTGATGACATAGAAAAACGATTTTTGATGGGTGTGTTTGCTGTTGCTGGCTATATGCCAAAAGTGGCAATAGATGTACCTAACTCGCTCGAAGAAGATAAAATTGTTCCTCTCACCTTTAGTGAATACAAAGAGATGATTCAGCCAGATATGCTAAAAGGGCAATTTGCCGAAAAAAAAGTTAGGTTAAGGCAAGCTAGTAAATTTATGATGAAAATTATATTAAAGCAAGATGTCAAAGCCGTTAAGGTATCAGATTGCAAAGAGTTTTTGATAACATCAGACAGAGAAAAGCGATTAAAAATGGCCCATCTAATAATTGAACAATTAGCTGACCAGTCTACAGAACCAATAAACGATAAGTACGAAAAAGCTCGTAAAAAGAAAAGGGTAAAATACAGAGGTTTAGTAACGCCTAGAGATGTAGTTCTAACAGTCACTGATCCATTTATACTCGAAAATTTGAAGAAACTAGAAGATAAAGTATTAGAAGAAATGGCTGCCTAAATATAAATAAAAATTGGAGGTAAACAAAGAAATGACAGAGAAAAGGTTTACACCTGTTGACGAACTTACGGGTTTGCCTCTGCCAATTTTACCGACCAATGAGTTACCTAACGGTGTTGAACTACCCGTATATCTTAATCCACACCATCATTTTCATCCAAAAAAAGCTAAATTAATTAGAAACCCAGAAGAAGGCGGTTTTTTAAGAAATTCTAGAATCCAAATATTGCCACGTTGGATACATAACCAATATCACGATATTTATCGTGGCCCGAAGATTGATAAAGATGAACAAAAAAGATTGTTATTGGGCATTTTTGCGGTAGTAGGTTATCTGCCTAAATATGCAATCGATGCACCAGAGTCTGCCAAGAGAGACGAAGACGTGATTGTTGAGATTGAAGACGATTTATATAGGCAGATGATAGACAAAACATTACTAAAAAGTGAAGCAACAAAATCAAAAGAGCGTCGTGATAGAGTCTGCGCCTATATGATGAGAGTGGTGCTTGACCAAGACGTAAATATAATTGATCAATTAGTAATCGAACAATTTTTAGATACAAAAAATGATAATACGCGTCTAGAAATAGGTAGATTAATAATCAATAATCTTATTGAGCAATCAACAGAGCCAATAGAGCCAATATATAAACAGGTCTATCGTAAAAACATGGTCAGAAAACGAAATATTCGTCAAGCAAGCGGCGTCATCCGTGAAGTAACGTGTCCTCAGCACCAAAGATACATTAGTGATTTAGAAACTAAAGTAAGGCAATCTGTTGCAGCTTGACCAACAGAGGTAAACAAGCTATAATATAACGGTCATTAACTTCAGGTTATCGCCAAAATTTGTGCGGATAGCCTTTAACCAAACGGGAGGAACACACTTTGAATACGTACGAAGTCGCTGTGCTTTATCACCCAGATCTAGAGATAGATCTAGATAAAGCAACGCAAAAAATTACCAAAATTGTTAAAGATGGCGGTGGTAAAATCGTCAGCGAAGATAACTGGGGCAAGCGCAAACTTGCTTACACCATAAAAGGCCACGATCACGCAGTTTACGTTTTTTATAGTGTAGAGTTGCCTAGCGAATCAGTTAAAAAGGTAGAGGTCACTTTAAATATTACCGACGAAGTAATCAGGTTTTTAATAACTCGCCCAGATACCAAAGCCATTGCAAAGGCAGAAGCTTTTAAAGCCGCTAAAGCTAAAAAGGCTGCCGGCCGTGAGGCTGCCAGAAGCCAAGTGGCTGATTCAGAGGACCAAGAAACTAAAGATAGCGAAGATTAAAGCAAAAGGAGATTTATCAGTATGTCAAGAAGTTTTAACCAAGTTATTTTGATGGGTAATTTAACCCGCGACCCAGAATTGCGAACCACGCCAAATGGTCAAAATGTTTGTAGTTTTAGCTTAGCTCTAAATCGTAGCTATAAAGGTGGGGATGGCGAATGGAAAGAAGCAACTGATTATGTAGATATAGTTGCTTGGGGCGCATTGGGCGAAAGAGTAGAGCAATATGTAACCAAGGGCCGCCCAGTACTGGTTAATGGTCGCTTGCAAAGCCATTCATGGGAACAAGAAGGTCAAAAGCGTAGCAAGGTCGAGGTCGTTGCCCAAGATGTTACATTTTTAGGTAGCCGTGGTAGTGATTCTAGTGTGCCTGCTAATAGTAATAGCGACGAACAACCAAAATCTAAGAAAGCCGCTAAAAAGGATGTCGTAATAGAAGATATTGGTGATGAGCCGATAGATCTATCCGAAATCCCATTTTAATAGAACTTTATAATTTTGTACTCCGTTGGCTCGTTAGTTGCGGTTCGCATTAACCGTACCTAATCGTACAGCTCATCTACGGTCCTCGCTATCTCGCCAACATTGTACTAAAATTTTGAAAAGTTCCGTAATCAATATATTTAAGTTTACATAAGGAGAATTATGGCAAATAATAAACGTAAACCAGTGACAGGTACAGTCTATTTTGACTATAAAGATGTAAAAAGTTTGCAGCGCTTTGTAAACCAATTTGGCCAAATAGAAACTCGTAGACGAACTGGTTTAACAGAGATGCAACAACGCAGACTAGCCCGAGCCATCAAACGAGCTAGGCATATCGCATTGTTACCTTTTGTAGCACACAACTAAACAATGGGATGGAGATACGGAACTAGGAATCAAATTACCTATTGTCCAAACCCCACATCCAAAATTACGGAGTAATTATATGGCATTTGGTATTACAGATCTTAAAAAAGGTACAGTTTTTCAGCTGGATAGTCACCCTTATAGGGTCGTTGAATACTCTCAAAAAGTTATGGGGCGTGGTGGTTCTATTGTTAATGTGCGTATAAAAAGTTTGATAGATGGCAAAGTATTGCATAAAACTTTTAAGGGTAACGAGGCTATAGAACCAGCAGATGTGGCCTACCAAAATGTGCAATTTTTGTATAAAGATGTCCAAAACTTACATTTTATGGATAACGACAGTTACGAACAAATAGAAGTAGGCCTAGACATGTTAGGTGACGGTGCTGGCTATCTTAAAGAAGGTGACATTGTTAGGGCTCAGACTTTTGGTGGCAAAGTTATTAATGTAGAGTTGCCTAAAAATGTATTTTTAAAAGTTGTATATACAGAAGATGCTGTTAAAGGCGACACCAGTAGCAGCATAACTAAAGACGCCGAACTAGAAACTGGTATTACTATTAAAGTACCCGCATTTATTAAACAAGGTGACGAAATTAGCGTTAGTACCGAGGACGGTAGCTACCGTGAACGTAAAAAATAGCACAGCCAAGAATAACGTTAGATACTTTTATGTATTTTTGACAGAAAAGTGTAGTGTTGGTGTCATATCAAACCACACCGCCCAACATATTACTTTAGTTCCACCCATTACAGCCGATGAACAAATTGTTCTAGATGTAGCCAAGTCGGTCGCATCTAGATTTAGACAGTTTAAAATCAGATTGAATGGACGGACAATGATTGGTCCCAAAAAAGATATATCAGTAATAGACATAAGACCCAATAGACACCTAAAAGCGCTACACGTAACTTTATTTGATGAGCTAGAAAAACAAAACATTAATATCGGCTATACTCGTTATGCAAGAGATGAATATACCCCTCACATTACAATCAAAAATTATCTACCAGCTATTAGCGAAACTAAGTCGATACTTTTTGATCATATTGCGGTAATTCATAAATATAAGAATGTTAAGACTGTATTAGCAAAATGCATGTTGGCGGAATCTAATGAAAAGTAGGTTAGATAACGAATTGGTCAAAAGAGCTTTAGTGTCTACTCGCAGCCAGGCGGAGAGTTATATTAAGCTTGGTAAAGTTATTGTTAACGGCAAGGCTATTACTAAATCTGGCTATTTTGTAGATAAAAACGCAGATATAGAGCTAAACCAAACTGAACAATATGTTAGTCGAGCCGGTTTAAAGCTAGCTAGCGTGGCGAAAGCATTGAGTTTAAATTTTAAAAATAAGATTATTTTGGATGTTGGCAGTAGCACAGGCGGTTTTACAGATTATTCGTTAAAGCACGGTGCCCAAAAAGTAATTGCCGTTGATGTTGGCACAGCCCAACTCCACCCAAGCCTTAGAGGTAACTCAAGCATAGAGCTATATGAAAAAACTAATATTTTGGACATTAATCGATGGACATTAGTCGATGGAGGAAACAAAACATCTAACTTTCAAAAACTATCGTCCAACGTCGATATCGTGCTAATAGATGTGAGCTTTATATCACTTCGCCAAATTCTACCTCATATATGTACACTTTGCACCAACCAAACTCAGGTGGTAGCGATGTTTAAGCCACAATTTGAGACAGGTAATAGCTTAATGCATAAGGGTGTAATAAAAAATGATTCCATGCGCCGGGCAATACTGAGAGATTTTGAAGTTTGGGTAAAAAATTATTTTGTTATTAAAGATAAAACAGATTCGCAAATAACTGGTGCCAAAGGTAATCTAGAGCGCTTCTATCTCTTAAAACTATTGACCAAAGCACAGTAATAATGTATAGTATATTTATTATGAAAAAGATGCACTCGCAAGAAAAGTATAAATCAAAAGAAACGTTACCCATAATGCCAAATACATTCGATGAATGGATGTCTATGAGAGATAGGCCTTCACTTGATTTATTACCGGCGCAAAATTTAGTTGTGATATTAGAAGAATTGAAAAAGAAAACAGCGATAACTAGACTTGCCATAGAAAGAGTGGAACTTGCCTTAGAAAGAATAAGTTCAGCTCAGATACAAAAGATTGGTGAAAATGTAGTCCAAATATCTCAAGAAGATTTTGCTGATAACGAATTTATAAGAGAATTTGATAGCAGAAGTACAATGTCACTTGGTAATTCTAACGATGGCCTTGATCACCCATTAGCACCCAAGCCTCGTATCTAGACGTTAAACTTAAATTCCACAACGTCATTTGGTCGCATCATGTAAGTTTTACCCTCTGTACGTAATTTACCACTTGCCCTTGCGCTAGCCCAACTACCAGCATTTATTAGATCGATATAATCAATAATATCGGCTGCTATAAAACCGCGCTCAAAATCACCGTGTATTACACCAGCAGCTTGCGGAGCAGTAGCACCTGTTGGGATTGTCCAAGCCCGCACCTCTTTATCACCAGCCGTTAAATAGCTTTGTAGTCCAAGCGTTTTATATGCGGCATTTATTAGTTGTTCTAGGCCAGAGTTTTTTACCCCATAGCTCTCTAATAATTCGATTGTCTCAGTTTTATCTAGACTTTTAAGCTCGTCTTCTAGCTTGGCACATACAAAAATACCTAAGGCGGGTGCTACTAAATCTTGTAGCTCTTTTTGTTTTTTATCATCTACTAAAGTTTGTTCGTCTATATTGAACACATAAATTATTGGTTTGGTTGTGAGTAACTGTAGATCTGCCAGATCTGAAGCGTCAAAACCATCATCTCTATAGATAGGGGTGTTGCTATTAAGAAGATCGTAGGCTTTTTGAGTAGCCTCAGCTTGAGGTTTTAATACAGGGTTAGCACGTGCTTCTTTTAAAATTTTTGGCAATCGTTTTTCTATGCTTTGCAAGTCTGCGAGCACTAACTCTGTGTTAATGATTTCTATGTCGTGAGAGGGTTCAATTTTATTGTTCACGTGCTGTACATCGTCGTTGTGAAAAGCTCTAACGACTTGAGCAATAGCGGCACATTCACGTACATGGCTTAAAAACTGATTACCCAAACCTTCGCCTTTACTGGCGCCGGCTACTAAACCTGCGATATCTGTAAATTTAACAACTGCCGGGATTATTTTAGGCTCTTTAAACAACTTAGCTAAATCGTTTAATCTATTGTCTGGGATGGGTACTATACCAGTATTAGGTTCAATCGTGGCAAAAGGGTAATTAGCCGCCAAAATATTATTTTTGGTCAACGCGTTGAACAATGTTGATTTGCCTACATTTGGCAGGCCGACAATCCCAATTTCTAAAGACATAAGCGTAATCCTATCTTCATCTGTTAATCTTAACATGACTTTAAGATAGGCACAGCCAGTTTATTTATTTGCTCGAATAGCGTTAAAAGTATATAGTTTGGATTATAAGCATAATAAAAAAAGGAAAATAATGGACCCACAAAATCAAAACCTAGAACATCAATCTGGACCAGGCCCTATCGTTGATCCACCCCAACCAGTAAACCAAGAAAGCAGTAATCCTGGGGTATTAAATCCAACAGATAATATGACAATGGAAAATTCAGTTGGAGCAAATAGCCTAGACCAAAATAAAGTCAACGCGAATCAGTCCCAGCAAGAAACGATATACGAAAAAACCAACTCTTTTTCTGTCATAGGTCTAATATGTGCGTTTATTTTTCCTTTATTAGGTCTTATTCTATCTATAATAGCGCTCAAACAAACTAAAGAGAGGCAACAAAAAGGTCATACTATGGCGATTTGGGGCATTGTCATCTCAGCATCCTGGTTTGTGATGATTGTACCATTGGGCATAATGGCGGGCTTAATAATTACGACAGCTAGTGGGATACAACAAAAAGCACGTGATGAGCAAAGGCGTTCAGATATAAATGCTGTATCTGGCCAACTTGAATCATTTAATGCATACAAGCGATTGGGCTATCCAGTTCTAACCGATTTAAATAATACTAAATGGAGGAACACATATCTAATTGGTTTAGATTCATTAACCTCGTGTGACCCTTTACAGCAAGGTGCCAACATTAAGGAATGTATGTTTGGCAACAAACCAAAGCCAAACGAATATTCATATCAAACCTGGGAGTCAGACGGAGTAACCCCATGCAGAATTAACGATAGCGGTAAAACATGCCCTAAATTTACTCTTACAGCAACTCTGGAATCGACTTATTATAACAATGTAGAAAATGCTAATAATCTGTATTCTAAAAATAGCATGCAATAAAGATAATTATATTTTAGTATTTGCGAAGTAGGTTTAGTATGGCTTTTTTCGCGAGCCATTTTTAAATTTATTGCTTCAAATACATCCACTCAGTTCTAGTCGCTCCTGCCACCGACTGAAAGCTGTAGTTCTTCTATCAATTTGTTCGAATATCCACGTGTTCTTTTATCGTCTTGTTCTGGTAGGGGGAATGTAATCTCAAAAAGTTGGTTTAGCTCGTAGCTATGCCAATTTCTAAAGACATAAGCGTAATCCTATCTTCATCTGTTAATCTTAACATGACTTTTAAAGAGTTGCAGTCAGTTTATTCATTTGCTCAATTAGCATAAAAAGTATATAGTCTAAATCATAAAGATCGGAAGAGCACACGTCTGAACTCCAGTCACCGGCTATGATCTCGTATGCCGTCTTCTGCTTGAAAAAAAAAAATACAAAAAAACCATATCAACCA
>CAZIHK010000104.1:0-2613 GCA_964539035.1 uncultured Candidatus Saccharibacteria bacterium
AGCAGCCTCATTATTTGTTGGCATGTCAGCAGTTAGTGGGCCGGATGTATCTAATGTCTTGATGTCGATGGTGGTTGGACTAGCTACCGTTATAGCACTGCTAAAAACTCAAGGTTTAATGATGCAACTTAGTTATGTTAGCCTGGGGGCAAAATCTACCCGACAACTTGGTACGCAGTTTATGAATGGCGTTGGTTACTTGGGTGGTCGCGGTAAAGCAGCTACATCGGCGGTATCGACTAAAGTTAGTAGTCGAACAGGTAGTAGTACTTCATCGTCGACTGGGTCAAAGCGATCAAATGCTAGTTCGACGCAATATACTGCACCAAAGTCGAAAACACCTGTTGCTAATTCATCGGCTAGAAGTAAGGCACCAACTGGAAGCACCTCGCGTGCGCCAAAAGCCAATTCATCTAGAAATATAACCCCGTTAGCCCAAGTTTCAGTTAGGCGAGTTGCAGCTAATAAAGCAACTAAAAAGGAGGATAAAGTAGCATGAAAATAACTGTCGTACCTGCTCAAGTCACTACCGTTGAAGATCGCGTGGCTGGCAACTTAGGCTTCTTGCAGTTAGCATTATTTGCTATACCAGTATTTGGCGGTTCGCTGCTTTATGCTGTATTGCCGCCAAATATGGATTTTAGTCTGTATAAAGTCATTCTAATCGCTGTTGTCGCAGTATTATCTGGAATCTTGGCAATTCGTATTAAAGGAAAGATAATCCTACTTTGGTTGTTTGTGTTGTTTAGATATAACTTAAGGCCAAAACTTTATCTATTCAATAAAAGAGTTTGTAACTTTCGTGAAGATTATCCAGAACCGCCAAAAGAGCCAATGCCAAAAGCGAGTACGGCAAAGTTGGGTGCACCTGTTGAGTTGGTAAAACTTGGGTCAAAAGAGCAAGCCCATTTGTATGTTGCTCTCGACGATCCTGTTAATAGGTTGTGCTTTGAGATGAATAAGAAAGGGGGTCTAAATGTTCGCATTAGTAAAGTCCAAGAATAAAGTCAGTAGCCGTGCACAGATTGCGATTAAAGGTGTCAAAGATAGTATTTTAATACTTCCACATAATCAGTATCGGGCAGTACTGGAAGTGTCATCGCTCAACTTCGAGCTTAAAAGTGAAGCTGAGCAAGATATTATTATCGATACTTATGAGAGTTTTCTAAACTCGGTTGGCTCGAGTCTGCAAATCTTGATTCGAACTCGTGAGATTGATATGGATAAGTATCTCGAAGATCTAGGTGGGCGTCTTGAAGATGAGTCTGAGCCAATCTACCGCCAACAACTACTAAACTATGACGAGTTTATTCGTTCACTAATCCAGTCGAACAAGATACTAACAAGGCGTTTTTATATCGTTGTATCATTTGTGGCGACTGGTAAAGTTGATTTTGCTATAGCCAAAGAGCAACTTGGCCAGACTGTTGATATTGTCACTAAGGGCATGATGCGACTTGGTATGCATGCTCGTCAGTTATCTAGCCTTGAAGTACTTGATTTATTTTACAGTTTCTATAACCCATCACAAGCTAAGTTACAGCCACTTACCGATCGAGCCCTGCAGATGATACATACAGCCTTAGTCAAAAAAGGAGCTAAAAATGAAAAAAATTAATCCACTACTCAGGCGTCGTGAAGCTAAAAAGGCCAAACTTAGCGAGCTTAGCCTGACTTTCGGCGAGCAGGATATGTTCGATGTAATGAGTTACGCTAGTTTAGAAGAAAATGTCGATTACTTAAATATTGACGGTGTATTTATCCGTACCTTATTTATATCTGGCTATCCGTTTGTAGCAAGTTCTGGATGGTTAGATAGCTTGATTAATTTTAATCACGACACAGACATTAGTTACCATATCCATGAAGTCAATGCCCTAAGTGCTCTACCAAAACTTCATCGAAAGATTACAGAATTAGAAAGTACTAAACGGGCAATGATTCGGGCCGGTAAAATTATCGGCTCAGAGGTTACTGATCCGCTAGAATCGGCTATTGATCTACGTGACAAGATTCAACGTGGCCAAGAAAAGTTATTCCAAGTGTCTATCTATATCTCACTTCGAGCTGAAAGCTTAGAGGAGCTTAACAAGATAACTAAGTTGCTTGAAACTACCCTATCGGCTCGGCTGTTTTACAGCAAAGTGGCTCGTTACCAACAACTTGAAGCTTTGCAATCGGTTTTGCCTCGTGGCGAAGACCAGTTAGCTCAAAAGCGAAACCTTGATAGTTCTTCGGCTGCCCTAACCTTCCCTTTCATGAGTTCAGAACTAGTGCAGGAATCTGGCATTTTGTATGGCGTCAACAAATCTAATAATTCACTGGTGATTCTTGATAGATTTAGCTTACATAACGCTAACTCGATAGTCTTTGCTCAGTCGGGTGCTGGTAAGAGCTATACCACAAAGGTCGAAATACTACGTCAATTGATGCAAGGTACGAAAGTTATAGTAATCGATCCCGAGCGTGAGTATAAACGTCTAACCGAATCAGTCAAAGGTACATACATTAAACTGTCAGCCAATAGCAAGGAGAAGATTAATCCATTTGATCTGGCTACCACCTTCTATGAAATCACTGACTTATCCGAACATACTCAAGATCTAACTGAAG
>CAZIHK010000105.1:0-7494 GCA_964539035.1 uncultured Candidatus Saccharibacteria bacterium
GCTAGATATATTATTGGGGTTCGCCTCAGAAGATGTACCATTGTCTTCAGTTACCCTAACTTTGTCGGTTGGCGGTGCTAGCTTTTGGTCTGCCGGCTTGCCTGATACTGCGCGCCTTTTCGCAAGCCAATCATCCAAAAATGACGATTGCGATTGCCCGCCAGCTTTTACTGTCGCCCCTGGCTGCGATAATCTTGAATCCCCAAAAGCTGCCAAATCAGGCTTATTGGGTACAGGTTCTTCTGTTGTCAGCCTTTTAAATATCTCAGTTTCTACAACAGATTTAGGGCGTCCGTATTTAGCCGCCGACAATTGTTTTAGGGCATCGGCAAGTTGTTTATTACTCTTACCCAGCATCAATATTGGCAAATCTGCCATACTAAATGGTTGAGTAGGCACACCTTTAATAAGGGTTCTTACAATTGAGTTTGCAGTTGGCAGCCTTTGTAAATCATCCACATCAAAAACTGGTCTAAATAACTTCTCCAGTAACTCCGCATCGGCAGTACCAACCCGATGTGCGATTACCGTACCGATATTACCAAAAATTGCTTCTCTTATTTCATCGCTAAGCTGAGTAATAAATTGATTAGCTACTATCAAGTTAAGGCCATATTTTCTGGCTTCACTTAATATAGACTCAAATGAATCTGTCTGAAAATTCTGGAACTCATCTACATACAAGCAAAAATCACGGCGGTTTTTAGAATCAGTATTTGCTCGGCTCATAGCAGCAGCTTGGAATTTCATTATAAAAATCATACCCAAAAGTTTTGAGTTAAGTTCACCAGTCCGACCTTTGCTCAAATTAACAATAAAGATTTTGCCGCTATCCATTATTTCTCTTATATCAAACGAGCTTTTTGTCTGACCAATGATATTTCTCATCATAGTATTAGATAAAAAGGCACCAAACTTGGCAACCACCCAGCTAGTTACCTCGCCAGCTTCGTTTGATCTTTGTGAGGCCGGAAATTCTTTTGTCCAAAAATCTATTACAGTTTTATCGGTCACGAATTTTAATTTTTGTTTCATAAAGTCTGGGTCAACTAAAAGTTTAGGTATATCAATAAATGTGCCACCATTAGGATCAGACATTAATAAAAGTGCACAGTTTCTAAATATATGTTCGTAACGCGGGCCAATAATACCTTGCTTTTGCGGATCATAAAGCTTATAAAGCATATTAATTGTCTCTTGTATTAGAAAGTCTTTTTGCTCTTGGTCTTTATACTCAAATAGATTTAGACCCATTGGATAGTCCATGTCCGCCGGACAAAAGTAAATAACGTCCTCTGTACGCTCCTTTGGTATTAAACCTAGCAATAGTTCAGCCGAATCGCCATGAGGGTCTAAAAAGGCAAATCCACGACCTTCTAGCATGTCTTGTAATGCCATATTTTCTTGAAACTTAGATTTACCAGTACCAGTTTGGCCCACAACATACATATGGCGCCTGCGGTCATCATCGTTTAGGCGAACTTCTTTTTTGACACCTCTAAATACGTTGTAACCCAGTAGCAAACCGCCATCTAACATGTTTCTTGGACCGTCAGTTTGTTTAGATAGTTGCCTCTCTAGCTGGGTGGTGGGGATATTTGAACCATCTGGAAAATGAAAAATAGTCGCCAATTCAACTACATTCAATACGTTAAATCGCTGTTCTGGCGGGAAGAATCTTAGTATATAAGCCGTTACAAAACTTTGCATATCTTTAGCTGGTATATATTTAAAACCATTTTTACCGGGCGCATCAAACATTGCAAAGGAAGCCACAAGATTACTAAGTATTGCCTGTGATTTTTGTGGCATGTCAGATGATGCAATTACCCTTATGGTTACTTCATAGCCTGGTGACTTTGTCTTTTCTTCGATAGCATCAGCGATTGATTGGTCTAAGTTTGAACCCGGTTTTTGCTGCGGATCTCCACCCGAAGAATCTTTTGCCTCTGGTGGTTTCAGTGGTGCAATAAAAATCTGTTTAATCCACCAAAACGCTAACTCTAAACCTTTTTTACTCTTTTTGCCTTCTCTTTTAGTGGTAGCTTCGGTAGTGGCTGTCTTCACCCAGCTCGAATGCGCTGGCCTAAGTAATATCTGTAGACCCGCCCCATCATCATTCTCCAACTTAGATAGAGCATTTAGGATAGATTGTATAGCGTCCCTTTTTGTATCTTGAAAGGTTGCTATGGGGTAGACAAAAGACTCTTTTAAAACCAACTCCCCACCTGTTGTACCGCCAATTTTACCCACTGGGCTAAAGATGTTATGTTCGGCTACTTCTTCGACACGACTGTTGGGATAAGCACTCAAAATTGCTTGTTCAACAACCGAAACCAATGCGACGGGTACTGCCGAATAAAAATTGACACTATTGCCATGGGCAACAATTTCGAAACTTATATGCCTTTGGCCATAAAATTTACTTTTGAAGCCCTGTTGGGCAGTGCTAGCAATAATGTTATATAAAACCTCTGCCTTGGATATATTTTCGTCTGCTATATCCCTTGAATCCCTCCCTTTTGATTCGACATCATCGCTAATAGGAGGTAAATGTATAAGCAGTGGTACCATTTTAAGCCCGCGTTCATAATTTTTTGCCTCGCGTAGTAGTTTGCGGGTACGCCAATATAAAAATAATGCTGTAGTGCATATTACTAGCAAGATTACTATAAAAAATACCGAAAAAAACGACCCCATCGCTTATCCTTTAAGCCGCCTGCTCATCGGGCAGTTTAATATCTTTGCCATACCTTTTGTTCATATAGTCATGCTTAAATTTGGTCAGCTCTACCGACTGCTTGTGAGGGTCATCTTTGGTTTGGGTAACAATTTCTTTAGCTTTTTGTACCCATTCTTTTTCAATAACATCTACATCGTCAGCAATGATGGGGCTGTTAGTTGCATCTGTGTGTGTTGCATTATCGCTAACTGGCGGTTGCATGGCTGCTGAATAAGCGGCAGTGTTTTGGGCGGCAATCTGTGATTGCGAAACAGCATTGCCAGCTTGTCTTAAAAACTCCCCACTAGCAGGTAGCCCAGCCTTTTCAGGAGTTGGTACAACACGTTCACCTCCTTTAATATTGGGCGAAATATGCTCTGGTCTCGGGCTTTCTGGGCCCTGTGCTAAAGGTTGCTGATCCATCAGAGGTTAGTATAACAAAAAAGCTAGCTTGCTTATAGCTTAAGATTATCTTCCCAATCCTTGTTTAATACCGTACCAAACAATTGCCACTGGCACACCAATGCTCAACACTATATCTATAAGCTTTGCAGAGTTTAGAGTGCTTAAAGCAAGCAACATTACTGGAGTGAAAGCTAATACTATTGATATAAATAATTTATTCGATTTTGCTATTTTTGGATATGCTACTTTTACTATCAAATGTACAATCTGAGCACTCAAAGCATATGTAAGCCCAAATATTGCCAAATATATTGCAATGTTATTGCTATCTGGCTTTGTTAAACCAAGTGTCACTATTAACGTGCCGGCTGTAATTAGTAATAAAACTATATATTTAATCACGTCTACAAATTATAAAGCAAAAATTAAATACCCGCCTATATCGGGCGGGTATTTACCAACAACAGAAAGCCTAAATGTTAGCTCCGCTAGCGATAAATCCGCCCTTTAATAAATTATTTAATGGCGCTTATCGTTGTTCGCGGAGCTTTGACTGACCGCTTTTTTGCGCTTAGCAAAAAAGCGTTATCCGTAACTTTTGTGCCGTACCACAAAAGTCCGTTTTTGTAAGTTTTTGTTTTTGCTTACTGGATAAAATTTACCACATTAATTGTTAATAGTCAATGCTAATATATAGTATTTATAACAATATTACATTATATATATTATTTATATGTATGTTGTATTTATTATAACTTAATATATATCAAATTTAGTTTTGTAATGAATAATAGCTATGAGCGACATTATATATTCGAACAATATTTAAATTAATCTTCAATCTTTTTATGGCTTTTAGGCTACAAAATCTATCCAATTTTTGCCATATGGAACAATGAATATTACTTTGTCAGTCACCAAATAACCTAACGAATTTTTGCATTTTAACATGTTTTGGTTTGGCTTATTAATTTCTAAATATTTAGAACATTTTTATGTAATTTGCCAATATTTCATAGTCCTCGCTACTTTGTAATGACTTGATCTTACCAATCAATAATTATTTTCCAGGCTTTAGTATTTCAAACATTTTACCAATTATTTAGATAGCTTCATTTTTGTAGAATAGTTGTTTATCCTCAAAAGCCAGCAATTCATTATAGCTATGTATGAATTTGAAGCTTTTAGAGTCGCCTTATTTATACCAAGCTATTCGGTTTTCTTTTTTGGCATATATCGTCATGCTACCCGATAAATCAACACCTTCTGGTGTGTAGCCATTTTTCATTAATATTTGTGGGCTTAAACCCGCTCCATAGCTTAGATCTAGCACCAACCTCGTTTTTAGATATCTTTGAACATCTGGTTGAATTTTTAGACGATTTGCCTTAAGTTATCTACCCTTTAGTTAACCTGAGTCTCAAAACCCCCACATAAGCTGGTAGGTTAACAGTGTTCTGATTTAATGAACGGCGTAGCCGTTCACGCTTCTTGGGAACGAAGTGACCAAGAGCAAATGCTCTTTGAGAAAGTCGAAGACACATTCAATTTTTGGTCTGGCGTGCAATAGCAGTAATTGCCACCTAGCTATAACCTTGGCTGTTTGTTTGGGATATGGTGGCGATACGATGATGGTGCCGTGTTCTCGATACAGCTTGCGTTTCATGACAGAAGCTACATAGCCACCATCTCCCACAGCTATCTTGGCGCAGTCATTTATAAGATGAGATATTTGTTGAGCATCATTTTCATTGGCTGGCGTAAAGTAGACGGCTGCTAGTTGGCCTTTGGTATTACAGACGGCATGCAACTTAAAGCCATAGTGCCAACCCTGATGGTTTTTACCGAAGTCAGCGACAGCTCTGGCTACTCGGTGTCTATCTGCTCTAACCAGTCGGCAAACTTGAAGCATTGTGCTATCCATAAAACGGATAGCTGTATCCTTGATTAACAACTGATCAAGGATAGCAAGCATACTGGGCAGTACTAGGTGGCACTTTCTAACCCACGATTTGTAACTGGGCATATTAAATCTTCTATAGTAATGCGTTTGTGCCCAATTATGGGTGCCTTTTAAGGTTCTCTGGGGTGCAACCATTCCACTAAACAAAAGTAGCCCCAGAACTTCATTAAGATGCAGTTTGATTGGACGGCCAACGAAAGGGCTAGACGATCTTCTGGGCAAGAAAATATCTATCACTGCGATTAGATTTGCTATATGATGTTGGCGTAAAACACGCATGTTTGTTCTGCTTTGTTTTGTTTGTACTTACAAAGTAGCAAACATTGCGTGTTTTCGTTAGTTGGAGGGGTTTTGAGACTCAGGTTTTATCTTAGTATCGATTTGCCATAATCTATGCCACTGTTTATTTAATTAGTGCTTAGTATCAATTTAGTTTATTAACTATATAGCCCTAAAGTAAGACTTTATTTTGATGATGATGGATAAAATCAATTCAGTTTTATGATTTTTATCCAATAGTTATGCACAGGTTTATTGATATTAACCATTGACAGTGCTTTTGCTTATTTATTAATATGAACTTAGCACTGAATAAAAAAAGTGCTCAAAAACAAAAACCTCGACTGCAAACAACGGCTTCTCGCAAGCCGTTGTTTCAAAGAAAAACAGTCGGAGGTTAAATACAGATAAAAACCTAAAAATTATCCCGTCATCACCCGCAGCTTGATGACGGGATTTTGTATTGTAATTAGACTACGCTGAACATAAAAATATACATAACTTCATGGCTACAAAAGCGTTATAAATTACGGGTTCCAAAGCATATTAGTGGAAGTTGATTGAGTGTTAATAATAAGGCTTATCCAAGTATTACGATTGTTGGTATGGCTTCTAAAGCAATGGACGAAGCCAAAAAGAGAACACACGTAGTGATTAATAATTCTGGTTTAAATTTTCCACGAAACAAATAATTATAAGCTTAGCACTAGCTGAGTTACCTAAAGATACTGCCAGTTTAGATATGGCATTAGCTCTAGCTATCATCTAGGCCGACAATCAGATTAGCCAAAACATAGATGGTTATATCTTTATCGGGGAGCTTAGCCTGGATGGCAAGCTCAGACCCATAAGAGGTATCATTTGGTAAATTACTAGACATCGAATGCAAGAATATAATGCAATATGTATATCCCAAATGGTAATACAACCCATGCAGAGCTCACTAATCGGTACAATATATACGCTATCGATAGCTTAATTGATATTATCGACCATCTTAATAAAATAAAAGTTATACGCTCCATTGAGCCAAAAAATGACTCAATAAATACTAATGACAGTTTTAACGAACCTTACTCTGGCGAAATCTATGGCCAAGACACAGCAAAAAGAACGCTAGTAGTGGCAATGACAAGTAGCCATAACGTATTAATGACTAACCCACCAGACACCGGTAAGCCAATGCTAGCCAAGGTGTTCATGAGTATATTGCCAGGCTTAACTCCACAATCAATACCTACATGGATAAAAACTGCGACCAGTTATTTAATAAAGCATCGGCAGCTTTATGCTTATCACCCGGGAGTTATATAAAAGACATTAAAATTTGTCAGAACAAGAGCCGACCTCGAAGATTCTGATAATAATTTAGATTACCACATTGCCGAAACCCTGCAATATCGGCCAAAATAACAGCACTGAAGTGTCCTCGATATAGTGAGTAAGTGCAATTAATTTGACCACTGTTAGTATATCTGTTATACTCGGCTCTTGAAATGAGGAGAAGGTTACATTAACAACAAGTATACTCGCCTTAACGAGGCAATCAGGTCAAGCGTTTTAAGAGTTATAGATCAAAACGGTAATCAATTAGGTGTTTTGTCGCGCAGCGAAGCGTTGCAAGCTGCCCGTGAAGCCGAACTAGATTTAATAGAAATATCACCCGAAGCCGATCCGCCAGTCGCCAAGATTGTTGATTGGGGCAAGTATAACTATCAAAAGACCAAACAGCTACAGAAGAACAAGCGCAACGCCAAGACTAGCGAGTTGAAGCAGATGCGCTTTGGTCTTAAGATTAGCGACCACGATATAGCGGTTAAGTTAAAAAAAGTTAATTCGTTTTTATCTTCGGGCGATAAAGTACGCATTAGCATTATTTACAGAGTTCGCGAGCTAGCACATAAAGAGATTGGTTATAAATTACTCGAAAAGTTAACCAATATCCTCGGCGACAACATAGTAACAGAACAAGAGCCGCAATGTGCCGGGAGACAGCTAAGCACAGTAGTAAGGAGTAACATCAATGCCAAAGCTAAAAACACATAGCGGGACCAAAGACCGTATAAGAGTTACTAAAAATAATAAAGTGCTTGCACGTAAAAGTGGTGGTAACCACTTTTTAGAG
>CAZIHK010000106.1:0-3002 GCA_964539035.1 uncultured Candidatus Saccharibacteria bacterium
TTATTTATCATTATTGTCTAGTTTGATCAGGGTAACTTTTTGACGAATACCATCATTTTATATAAAGTTAAACTTAAGCAACATCTTAGGGAGACAAAATGGATCAAAACAATAACGCAGATGATTTATTGGATGAAAATCCAAAAGAAAAAGAAGTCTATAATTCAGAACAGATTCCAGACCAAGAACCAGAAGTGCTAGTGGCAGAGGGTACTGGAGCAATTGATAACCCCGACAATACAAAAAATAATGCAGATAAAAGTAATGGCATTTTTAATCGCTTTAAGCTCTTGATCATTAATAAAAATATTCCACTTGTAATAGCTGTTTTTATAATTTTACTGTTTTCGTCCCTAGCATTCCTTTTGATTAATAGATACAGTAGCTACTCAACAAAATTGGAGCAAGCGGCTAGTGTTTATCCAGCGGAATCCTGTAATGGCAGCGTGTACTCTCAAGCCTGCCCTCCACCAATAATAGTGATACCAACACCGACTAATTCAGAAGAGTTTTTACCAACATATAAAACCATACCTATAAACGAAAACATAATCTGGTTGGCTACGCCAGAAATAATATCTTCTATTCCTGTTTTCAAAGATTTAAGTAAATATCTATCAGGACCAGAAAATTCATACAAAAAAAGTATTCAGTATTACTTAATGGGTAATGTAGCTGGCAGAAGCAATGACCAAATTATATATATTCATTTTAATGAGGGTATGGGATCTGGTGAATATTTTGTTAGAATGACTGACAATAATTATGTAATATACAAAGAGCACAGCTCAATCGGTTTTTATTACGAAGAGGAAACAAAAAAACTACGTTACACCGGCCCTGCCCTAAACGACGATATAGTCGTTGATAAAGAAACAATAATTGAGGATATTAGCCCGCCAGTAAAAATTGTTTATAATAACCAATCCTTTGCTACACACAGCCCAGTTTGGTATGGAAATTTCTTTACAACTACCTTACCTCAATCTAATGAAACTACGTCATATTCTAAAATCACTGAGTTACCTCAGGGGCAACTATATGAAACTACATCAAATAAATATAGCAATGAGGTCTACAAATTATCTCATATGATTTTAGTGTTAAAAGACCACAGAAGCGTCGATTATAACGTTGATACCGAGTTAACGAATTACGATAAGTCGTCTAGCATTAATTGGAATAACGGTACTACCACTTCGAGTAAGGACTATGCTTGGGGTTTCGGTGGTTGTGGAGCTGGCATAAATAACGAGATCGCTCTTAATATATCTGAAGATGATTTAGAGATAATGGGTACAACAGACATTGGTAATAAAGTCTATATAGTCAAAAACACCTCTAACCCTCTATTCACAAAACATTACAACGAATACAAACAGGCAAGCTCATTCGAAGGTAGCAATTTAGAAAAGAATATTTCCGAAGAAAATTTTAGAACCAAACCAGGATTTTTCTTGTATCGCGATAATTTACAACGATGGTTAGTCTTTAGCAATTATAAATATATAACACCATCAGGTTGCGCAAAACCAGTTGTATATCTTTATCCAAATAAACCAACTTTTGTTAATGTAGCCGTTGGAGCGCAAGTAACAAAGTCAGATCCCATATATCCAAGTGACGGATGGAAAAATGTATTCGCCATGCCCAACGGTAGTCTAATCTACAATCAAAAAGGCTACAATTCACTATTTTGGGAAGGCTACGGCAGGGGAATTTATCCTGAAGTCCATACTGGTAAAATCGTTAAACGGACTGATACGATAAAACAGATAAAAGGTGATCTATATGATCAAGGCTTAAATGACAAAGAAGTCACCGATTTTATGGCCTTTTGGGCTAATAAAATTCCAAATAATCCTTACGTTCGCATAACTTGGCTTAATACTAACCAGATGCAACAGTTAGCACCACTTAAGATTAGCCCCTGGCCTCAAACGATGATTAGGGTTTTTCTAGATATGGAAGGTGTGAATGAAAGTTATGACTTATCACCTCAGACATTAAGGGCTTTTAAGCGAAATGGTTTTACAGTTGTTGAATGGGGCGGTTTGTCTATAGACGGTTCAGTACCAAAACTAAAATAATTTAACTAAAAAAGTTCCACTTACCACTATCCTTTTTAAATTCTTCTAACAACTCTTTTTGTCTTTTACTCAATTTTTTAGGGGTTTCAACATCTAGAGTTACGATATGTGCTCCGCGATGCTCACTTTTTAGGTGAGGTACGCCATGGCTAGACAGTTTAAAATCGCTACCACTCTGAGTGCCAGATGGTACCTTCATAGTAACCATACCGTCAACCGTTTCTACCTTAAGGTCGCCACCAAGTGCTGCAGTTATCATATCTACTGTTTCGTGCGATAAAATTAAATCGCCTTCGCGAGTGAATTTTTTATGGGGTTTAACCCTTATGTGCACATATAAATCACCTTTAGGGCCGTTTAGTATTGCCTCGCCATGTTCACGTAGGCGTATTGTTGCACCATCATCAATACCAGCTGGTATTTTTAGCTCTACTTTTTGCTCTTTTCGTTTTATGCCTTGGCCACCGCAAACCGTGCAAGCTTTTTCGGGCACTTTGCCTTGACCACCGCAACTAGGGCAAACTTGAGCCTGGTTTATATTGCCAAAAATTGTACGCATAGCGGTTACCACTTGGCCAGAACCCTTGCATGTAGGGCATGTTTTAAGCTCGTAACCCGGTTCAGCACCCTTGCCTTTGCAATGCTCACACTCAGCCTCAACATTAAGTTTTAGGATCTTTTCAACGCCAAAAACGGCTTCTTCGAAACTTAAATCTATTACTGTTTCTATATCGCGCCCCCGGCGAGTGCGCTGCTTTTTTTGGCTACCACCAAAAAAGCTACCAAATATGTCACCTAAGCCCATGTCTCCAAAGTCGAAATTAATGTTTTGACCTTGGAAACCGCCAAAATTATTAAAATCATAGCCACCAGCACCGCTTGGGCCACCACTAGCACCCCCAACACCAGCAT
>CAZIHK010000107.1:0-2688 GCA_964539035.1 uncultured Candidatus Saccharibacteria bacterium
AGATGTTCTTAAAGCAGCTGTTGCTGGCGAAACCCATGAGTACACCGATATGTACCCAGGTATGGCTAAAACAGCACGTGAAGAAGGCTTTGATGAAATTGCTGACTGGTTTGAAACTTTAGCTAAAGCTGAACGTAGCCATGCTAATAAGTTTACGAAGACCTTAGAAGCCCATTTAGCAAACGCATAATTTGCTTTAGTTTTTGTTGCACGTATTACGAGCCGCCCGAGGATTTACTTAGGCGGCTTTTTTATTTTTCTCCGCCATTTCATTGAGGCAGTTAATTATTTTGCTGCAACTAATTAATGGCATACTAATTTTTTTATAAAAATTAGTATAGAGTTGATACGAATGTCTAATTTCTTAATTCGCCAAAGCTACTGGATACCTATTACGGTTGGCGCAATCATTTATTTCATTATCTGCGGAATTGGTGTTCTTAATCCACTCAATGAGAATTGGCTATTGGGTGGAGGAGATCTAACTCAACAGTATTTTGGGTGGGTATTTTTTCGTCATGGGCCGTGGACCTTCCCTCTTGGACTTAACCCCTCTTATGGCATAGACATTAGTAGTTCGATTGTCTACTCGGATGCCAATCCCCTCTTGGCCCTAATACTTAAACCTTTTCAAGCTTTTTTACCTGACCCTTTTCAGTTCCAAGGCTTATGGCTATTGGTTTGTTTTATTATGCAAAGCCTTTTAGCATGGCTTTTGATAGGCTTATTCACCACAGATCGCATTACTAAGGCCCTCGGGGCAGCTCTTTTTTGCTTACTGCCTCCAATGTTATTTCGGGTTGGTGTTCATACTAACTTAGCGGCACATTTCTTTATTCTGAGTGCGTTTTATCTAAATCTACGTCCCTGGAATCAATCCCAATCGTATTGGTGGATTCTTTTATTACTGACTAGTCTTGGAGTTCATTTTTATCTTTTTGTAATGGTTCTTGCTCTTTACTTTGCGGACTGTGGAAATCGTACGTTATTGCAAAAATCACAAAGCTTGTCAAAAATTTTAGCGTCATTTTTCATCATGATTCTATTAATTTTTATATTTGCGTGGCAACTAGGTTACTTTACGGTAACAGCTCCTAGTTTGTTTGGGTATGGATTTTTTAAAGCAAATATTTTGAGCATTTTTAATCCAAACGGATGGTCAAAATTTATGAATGATCTTCCCATCAAAAGCAGCTGGGGAGAGGGTAATTTATATTTAGGCTTAGGGACGCTCACGCTAATCCTCATTGGGCTTATTAAGGTCAAACCCCGATGGATAAACACAAAAGCGTATTTACATACTTATGGTTTTTTATATGCCGCATTATTTTTTCTAGGTATTTTTGCACTTAGTAACCAAATTGGTTTTGGGTCTATAGAAATACAAATACCTCTGCCACAATGGTTACTGCAATGGTTCGGGATACTACGTCATTCAGCACGACTTTTTTGGCCCCTTTACTATGCAATACTTATTCTAGGATGCTACCTAGTTTTAAGTAAATATAGCGTCATTAGTGCTCGTATTATTTTTACCTTATGTCTCATCATTCAAATAATTGATTTGAGTCCTGGTTGGTCTCGACTTCGTAATGAACTACATACCCCCATTCAAAATGGAATCACCAAACTTCCACTTAATCAACCATTTTGGGCTTTAGCAAGTCATCATTACCAAAATGTTTATCTCTTACCGAGCAGGGCTGAACCAAGCCCTGACTTTATGGCGCGGTTTATGGCTTCAGATTGGAGAATTTTTGGACGTTTTGCCGCTGTAAATCGCCTTAATACTAATGCTGTATATCTTTCCCGCTACGATACGAAAAAACAAGCATCAACCTATACAAGTATGCAAAAAAATACACTGTCTGGTAGGTATGACTCGAACACGCTTTACATCATAAAAAATGAAGATGTAATACCAGTTATATTGGGATTAAGGGATCCAAATACCTTATTTGCAAATATCGACGGCTTCAATGTTTTAGCACCTGATTTTTTAAAAAAGTTGAACGTGCAATCAATTGGCACCTACACGCTTATTGATCACAGTAATTTGCAAACTAAATTACATCAGGGTATATATTTTAATCTTCCTGCAACCTTATTAAGCTCTTACGCTCTTACCAGCGGATGGAATAATCGAGAAGCATGGGGAGTTTGGAGTAAAAACAAAGAGGCCATTCTTACCCTCCCTCTACCATCTCTTCCTTCAAGCAACCTTACTCTTACCTTACGTGCATTCGTTAATAGTAAGCTTCTAACCCAAAATATTAGAATCATAATAGGGGGGAAATTTATAGGGAAATATTCCTTATCTCAATTTGAAGGTAATACTATTATTCTTTCATTATCTAGTATCGCTAGAGAAGAAGGATATCTATCAATTGAATTTGAATTACCGAATGCTACTTCACCTGCTAGTCTTGGATTTGGCGATGATGTTAGAGAGCTAGCAATAGGCTTGGTCTCAGCCACCTTTAATTAACTTTATATCATTGCTAACGTGAAAGCATAAAGCGAAATCATTTCAGCTTGCACTTAACCAATTAGGCAGCTATTGCTAAATGAGCAATAAAGCCAGAGCGACTTTCGCCTGCAGATTTGGCTTTTGCGTCTAACCTTGCTAATACTCTTTTGGGCAAGGTTATATTGATCCGTTCAATTTCATCTGAAAGTAGTGCTGGG
>CAZIHK010000108.1:0-4138 GCA_964539035.1 uncultured Candidatus Saccharibacteria bacterium
TAATGATACGGCCACCACCCACCTCTACACCTCTCTATTCGTCGGCAGCGTCAGATGTGTATAAGAGACAGATACTACAGTTGCAACGATAGAACTCAATAATTACTTCCCACAAATTGTTTTAGACTCAAGAAAGGGCACTATATTTACAAGTGATTTGCCGGTATGTTTTGATCCTAGCCAAATAATTGAAGTAGAGGGCAACTTTAGTAAATATTTTGACATTTATGCACCCGATGGCTATGGCATTGAGGTTTTGGATATATTGAGTCCAGATCTAATGGCTTTAATGATAGATAATTCTAGTATGTTCGATATCGAGATTTTTGGTAATAGAGTGTACATTAGATCACGCGAAGATTGCTTTGATAATCCTGAAAAATTAAGACTGATATACAAAGCTACCCAAATAATATTAACTAATATATACGAAGAAGGTAGGCATTGGTCATTTGCAGTCCAACCAAAAAATCCACCTACCCTTAAATATTATCCTAGCGAAGAATCTATAAAACTAGGTAATAAAAGATTCTCCTCAGGATTACTTGTCATACCGTTATTCACAGTATTAATAACTTTCACATTTGGGGGTGTGAGTTTATTTAACCTTAAGACACTAGCCATATCTTTAAGTATTGGCATTACTTTAATGATTATCTATAGGTATTTGTTCAGAAAACCAGAACAACAAAAATGGAAATAAATATTATCGATAAAGATTGTTAGCTTGTAATAGCTAATCTTACTTCACCGAGTAATTGAACTTTTATACCAACGCTTTGCTTGATAGAAATATAGTTGATAGCTATACTTACCGCTAGAAAGGCTAAAGGTTAATAATTATGAAAAAAGTATTGTTAATAGAAGACGACCCACTAATATACCGGCTTTATAAAAAGTTATTTAAACTAGAGAAGTTCGAAATCGAGATAGCCGAAAATGGCCAATTAGGCCTCGACAAATTGCAGACATTTAAACCAGACATCATACTAATGGATGTTATGATGCCGACGATGAATGGTATAGAAATGCTAACCAAATTAAAATCGGACCCAGAGACTAAAGACATACCAGTTATAGTACTAACTAATATGTCTGACTTTACTGTTACTAATATGGCTTTATCTAGAGGTGCAGCACTGTGTATTATAAAAAGTGAGACAGAACCTTCCGAAGTTGTAGAATCTGTCAAAGCTGTACTTGCAAAAGCTTCATAGCTAACAATTCATAATTTAGGCCCAAATCAAAACATGCAGCCATCAGACTACAATCAGTTATTAGTTAACCAGATCAATGGAACGATTGGAGATATGGCTGATGTACCCATACAATTCCAAAGACTACTTCAACAAATCAATGCTTCGTATGATAAGTTTGATGAAAATCAAAAGTTAATCAAAAAACAAGTTGAACTAAGAACTGCGCAATTAATTACCTCTACCTCGAATGCCTATTCATTTCTTGATAGTTTAAATATGGGGTTTATTATGTGCGATGTTAACTCTGAGGTTGTACTTGCCAATATGTCAGTCAGAAATATGCTTTATTCAAAGACATCTAGCAACGAAGATTCACGATTACCACAATCTGTCGAACAAACATGGACGCTTGATGCAATTGATGAACTTTTACAGCCAGAGCTACAGCTTAAAAAACTTGTACCTCAGTGTTTGGAATCAAGCAAACCTATAGAAATTAAAGAGGTAGACTGTGGTAAACACGTTTTACATTTGTTTATAGCCCCAATGATCAATGAGGTCAGTGAAGGCAATAAGCAACAAATTGGCGCAGTCATACTTATCGAAGATATTACAGAGCAAAAGGTTCTAGAACGCTCTAAGGATGAATTTTTGTCCATTGCTTCGCACGAACTTCGAACACCGTTAACTGCTATTAGGGGTAACGCATCTTTAATTAAAAAATATTACGGAGACAAGTTGCCAGATGGTGATGTAGTAGAGATGATCGACGATATACATGAATCATCAATACGTTTGATAGAGATCGTTAATGATTTTTTGGATGTTTCGGCTATAGAGCAAGGCAAGATTATCATGAATGCAGAGACATTTTCGCTTGTGGAAGTAATTGGTGAAGTTATTCGCGACTTACAAGGGCTGTGTGACTTAAAGGGTATAACATTGGAGAATCAATCAAATGTAGAAGCAGCGTTATCTATTAAAGCCGATAAGCAACGAGTAGAACAAGTTATTTACAACCTTGTAGGTAATGCTATTAAATTCACCGATAACGGTGGTATTTCAATCACTACAAAAGCAGATGAAAAATTTGTTTACACTTTGGTAACCGATACTGGCAAAGGTATATCTATAGAAAATCAGCGCCTACTATTTCGTAAATTCCAACAAGCGGGTAATAGTTTACTTACTAGGGATAGTACAAAAGGAACGGGTTTAGGATTATATATTTCAAAGCTTATAGTCGAGCTATCTGGTGGTAAAATCAGCCTAGAAAGCTCAGAGCTTGGCAAGGGTAGCTCCTTTATTTTTGGTCTGCCACGTTTTTTTGTTAAGTAAACTTTTGGTCATAATTGATATTATTAGTCCATGAAGTTTAAAATCGGTTTAAATACCATAATATCTAGCTTTTTTAAAGACAAAGATGGTCATTTTGTAGTAACGCAACCACCAAACATACCAATCGTTGGTTGGTTTACGTTTATGCTATTAGCACATTTGTTTAGCGCTAGTCACTTAAGAGATGCTTTGGGATTTATTAGCATGGCTTTTTTATTTACTTGGGCATATTTAGAAATAACTCAAGGGGTAAATTATTTTAGACGTCTACTGGGGCTAGTTGTTCTTATTGTGATAATAATATCTGTTTTTAGATAGTTAAGTGTTCGATATATCTTGCTTATTAAACCAAAATATCCCAATGCAAAAAGTGAATGCTATAATGGCAATAAATACTAGCAAAGCACCATTTAACAAGTCGGTTTTATCGATAGCTTGTGTTGGATTGTAATAATAGAAAACCGAGAAATATTTTAAAAGATGCAGGCTGTCCTTTAGATTTGCCACTATGTTTAACACATAGCTTAATATCAAAATGCCCCCAACAGCAAAAGTTGCTTTGCTTTTTTCGCTAAATATTACAGATGCCAAAAATGCTATACCGTATATTGCCCATGCGAATAAAAACGATATGATAAGCAAAAGTAGCACGCCATTGGTTTGTATGCTTATACTATGCAATTTCGTAAACGGGAATATAGCTAAAATAGATATCAAACAAAAAACAGCAATTGCAATTAAACCGGTTAAATATCTGGCAACAAATAGTTTAATTCGAGAGATTGGTTGTGATAATAGTAGCTCAATTGTGCCCCGCTCTTTTTCGCCAGCAAACGCATAGTTAGCAAAACTAACCACTAAAACTATAGCCAAAATTGGCCAGACAAAGCTGAACTGTTCCATAGCTAAAAATTGGCCCAAACGTTCAAAGGTTAGGCTAGACTTATCTATGTTAAAGGCCTTTAACATAGTATCGGGATATTCTTGCAGAAGCTTTGCCATTTGTGATGCTTGTTTTTGCAAAGTAGGGAATAATGCTATGTACATCTCTAAAAACCCCAACGCAGAAGCAGAAATAATTAGCAGCTGGAATCGTTTATCTTTTAATGAACGCCCAATCATGCTTAACATTTATTTATCCTTTTCGTAAAACTTCATAAATACATCCTCTAGTGTGGCGTGTGTTACTTCAATATCAGTAATATTATGTTTTGCGATATTTTTAATAACATCGTCAATATTTTTACCAACTGTAAATATTAACCCATCTTTTATCTCTTTTATGTCTTCAATGTCTTTAGTC
Source organism: uncultured Candidatus Saccharibacteria bacterium (assembly GCA_964539035.1). Lineage (GTDB taxonomy): Bacteria > Patescibacteriota > Saccharimonadia > Saccharimonadales > CAIOMD01 > CAZIHK01. The sequence goes on from CAZIHK010000108.1 coordinate 3,841, forward strand.
TCGAAATCTGATTTATTAACTTTGCTAGCAAATCTAACCTCAATTTTATGCAAACGTTTTTGTCCTAGTTCATTTATGTCTTCTGTGGCTACCATCTTGCCTTGTTTTATTATGCCTGCTCTGTCACATACCTTTTCTACTTCTGGTAGATTATGCGAGGAGATTAAAACAGTTGTACCAGCAGCTTTTAGTTCGCTAATAATCTGGTAAATAGTGTTTTGCAAAAGCGGATCAAGACCGACGGTTGGCTCATCCATAACCAATAGCTGGGGGTTGTTCATTAAAGCCAAGATAAGCC
>CAZIHK010000109.1:0-14879 GCA_964539035.1 uncultured Candidatus Saccharibacteria bacterium
CCACTAGCACCTCCAACACCAGCATGGCCAAACTGGTCGTAGCGTTGACGCTTTTCGCTGTCTTTTAAAACCTCGTAAGCTTCATTTAACTCTTTAAATTTAGTTTCGTCACCACCCTCTTTATCTGGATGATGGAGCACAGCTAAACGGCGAAACGCTTTTTTTATCTCATCAGCGCTCGCTTCTTTACCGACCCCTAAAACCTCATAATAATCACGCTTAGCCATTAATTCTCTTATATCTTTTTGGGCATTTAAAATTCTTTATTTAATGCACTTGACCCTAGTTTATGTAATTTTGCGTTTACATCCGCTACATCAGCATCTACACGTTCTGGCAATGTTAAACCTTCTACTTCGCTTTCGATTATCAATTCGTCTTTAACATTCATTTCTAATTCGTAGACTAAAGACATTTTTTACCCCCTTTTATTTATCTTTTTTGTCGTCATCAACAACTTCGCCTTCTACTGGGCCCTCTTTATTATCCTCTTTTTTGTCACTATCGGTTGTTGTAGTTTGTTCATAAAGTTTAGCGCCAATGGACATAATCTTATTAGTCAATTCTTTTGCAGCCGCCTCTAGTTTGTCTTTATCATCACTTTCTAACTCTTTTTTAGCAACCTCTATAGCTTCGTCTAATGCTTTTTTGTCGTCATCACTAATTTTATCGCCGTTATCATCTTTTAACTTTTGGGCCTGATAAATTGCGTTTTCTAACTGGTTTTTAGTATCAATTGCTTCACGCTTCTTTTTATCTTCTTCGGCATGGGCTTCGGCCTCTTTGCGAGCCTTTTCGACATCATCCTTACTCAAATTACCGCTATTTTGGATAGTAATGCTCTGTTCTTTACCGGTACCCTTATCTTTAGCGGTAACGTTTAAGATACCATTAGCATCTAGGTTAAAGGTAACCTCAATTTGCGGTATACCACGGGGTGCAGGTGCAATGCCATCTAATAAAAACCGGCCCAAACTCTTATTGTCCGCAGACATTTCGCGCTCACCCTGCAAAACATGTATCTCAACCTGGGGTTGGTTATCGGCTGCGGTACTAAAAGTTTCACTTTTAGATGATGGTATGGTGGTATTTCTCTCTATTAGTTTAGTGCTTACACCACCCATAGTCTCTATGCCCAAGCTTAAAGGTGTCACATCGAGTAACAGCACGTCTTTAACATCGCCGGCCAGTACACCGCCCTGTATGGCGGCGCCAATGGCTACAACTTCATCCGGGTTTACACCCTTCATTGGCTCTTTGCCAAAAATCTTTTTAACTTCTTCTTGCACAGATGGCATTCGAGTCATACCACCAACTAAAACTACCGCATCAATATCGCTAGCTTTTAGACCGGCGTCTTTTAAAGCCTTTTCGCACGGGCCAGCAGTCCGTTTTACTAAGGCTCCCACTAAACTGTCTAATTTAGCACGTGTTAGTTTGGTTTCAAAATGGACCGGGCCATCAGCTGTAGCTGTTAAAAACGGTATATTTATTGCCACTTCTTTTGTGGTACTCAATTCAATCTTGGCTTTTTCGGCCTCGTCACGCAAACGCTGCATAGCTGCGCGGTCATCTGTGATATCTATGCCATTTTCTTTCTTAAATTCGTCTAAAAAGTAATTTACTAAAACTCGGTCAAAATCAGCACCGCCAAGGTGTGTATCGCCATTGGTACTTTTTACTTCGAAAACACCGTCGCCTAGTTCTAGTATAGAAATATCAAATGTACCACCACCAAGGTCATAAACGGCAATCTTTTCGTCTTTTTTGGTTTTATCTAAACCATAGGTTAGTGCGGCGGCAGTTGGTTCATTAATAATCCTTTTTACCTCGAGCCCAGCAATTTTACCGGCATCTTTAGTCGCCTGACGCTGAGCATCATCAAAATAAGCAGGTACTGTAATAACTGCTTCTGTGACTGATTGGCCTAAAAAGGCTTCGGCATCAGTTTTTAGCTTAGTGAGTACCATAGCACTTAGCTCTTCGGGGCTGTATTCGTCTTTGCCCATCTTAATTTTGACACTATCACCACTTTTTACCATCTCGTAGCCCATTAGCTTGATATCGCGCTGGACTTCTTTGTCTTCCCAGCGACGCCCGATAAGACGCTTCATCTCGTAAACTGTGTTTTGCGAATTGGTCACAGCTTGGCGCCTGGCCAATTGCCCAACCAGTCGTTCACCAGTTTTATTTATAGCTACAACACTTGGTGTTGTACGATTACCTTCGGTATTAGCAATAATTTCGGGTTTACCACCCTCCATTACAGCCATTGCGCTGTTTGTTGTACCTAAATCGATTCCTATTATTTTACCCATTGCTTTTCACTCCTTTCATTAAATACTCTATTAAGTAACATATCAGCCTCAGTTGGCTCTACACCATGAGCCATACCGTAGCTTTTTGCCTCACTAATCATTGACGTAGTATCGTCTAATGAACCAGCTTCGAGAGCATGGTGAAATGCACCGACAAGTTCATCCTTAATATAACCTATCGGATATCCTGAATAATCTAGATAGTTTTCATGCGTATTGGCATCAGGTATTTGTTCAGTCATCTTTTCTCATCTCCTTGTTAAATTCTTTTAACCTTTACTATCGCAGGGCGAATGATAGTATCACCAAACTGATAGCCAGTTTGTATTACCTCGGCTATAACCTCTGTATTACCATCACCATCCTCTAAAACTACTGCTTCGTGCCTAATCGGATTAAACGACTCACCAATATCGTTAATGGCTTTTAAGCCAATTGCATCCAACTGGCCATCTAGCTGCTTAGCTAAAGCCGTAACTCCTTGAACCCAAGCATGATTTTTAATATCATCTGGTTCGTGGGCGACCGCTCTTTCGATATTATCTATCACAGGTAATAGTGCGATTACAGCCTGTTCTTTGCCAGTTTGGACAAGTTTTATTCGCTCGTCCTCAACACGACGTTTGTAATTCATGAATTCGGCCTGCAGTCGTTGTAAATCGGCAATTAATTCTTGGATTTTAACGTCATGTTTAGCGCGAATTTTTGGCTTTGGTTGCTTGTCTTTTGTCATTTATTATCCCTTTTAATACATTACTGATTCTAATGTTTTGCCTGTGTGCTGGACTAAGTTCATTACTTGACGATAACTCTGCCTAGTTGGCCCCAAAACGCCAATATAGCTTCGGTCGCTAAAGGGGCTGCAAAAACGGCTTACAATTAATGAGCATCCGCTGGTTTTACCAATTGGGTTTTCGTGCCCAATATATACACTTAATGCTTCGTTTGGTTGGGCCTCTCTTAACCATGGCTCTAGATTATCAATTAATTGGGCAACTTCGTAAACTGCACTACCATCAGCAAATTCTGGCTGACCAAACAAATTAGAGATACCGCTCATATAAAGCTGGTCACCAATTGTGCCGATTGCTAAGTTTTGAGTTATATCTACCAAGCTATCTACTGCTGATTTTATGGCTCTGGCAGCCTCACCAGCACCTTTAACCCTTGTATCAATCGCCCTCGCACTGCGATCAATTGGTAGCATAACTGCAGTTTCGTTTTGCTCGGTAATCTGATTTACGTAAAATCTATAGCCTTTATCGGTTGGTATGCGGCCAGCACTAGTGTGAGGCTGTAATATGTAACCCAACTCTTCTAAATGAGCCATTTCAGCCCGTATTGTGGCCGAAGACACGCCGAAAAGATTAGCCAGCAATACCGAACCCACCGGTGCGGCGACTTCGGCGTATTGCTCTACAATTGCGCATAGTATTTTTTGCTGTCTATCTGTCATAGTTGTCACTCTAGCTAACTAAGTGCTAGCTTGAATATATAATATCTAAATTGGCAGTCTCATGTCAAGAGTGCTAATAATGGGTGTTGGTTGATATGGAATTAGTGCATCTAGCTGGTTATTTATTTATGAAGCCCTAGGCTAATTGTAGCCGTAGCTACTATTAGCTAGACTGGAATTAAAAATGACCAGACAGGTGTGCTAAAACATATCAGACGATGCTCATTACTTAGCACCTTGACATGGGTCAAGAGTGCTAACATAACAGATTAGATACTATCGGTTTTTCTAAGTTCTATACCATTTTTGATTAAAGCAGCTATAGCGTACGGGTTAGTTTCTACAATACTATGAGGTGCATTAGGCAAAACTAGGGCATCATAGTTTTCGTTACCACGAGAAATTTCTAGTGCAACATCAGAATCAGCAACAGCGCTAGCTTCAAATCGGTAGTCTAATATTCTTGAGCCTTTTGAAGTCGCTCGTTCAATATCTGTTTTTAAACCTTCTTTTTGCATCGCTTGGACTCTGGCCAATAATCGGTTCTTTCTAACCAACCAAAGTGGAATATCTGAGTAGTAAAAACGTGCTTGATCGCGTTTGGTGTGTGCTTCTACCATTTTTTTATCTGGCGAGTGTTTTTTAACTTCCTTTTGTCTCTTGCCTTCGACCATCGAAAAACCTTTAATCATTTCGGTGAAGGTTCGTTCGTTGGTGCCAGGGCTATCTAATGCTATTACATCAGACCCTAACTGCCCACCGACAGAAATGGCTTCTCTAGTACCTTCGCTAATACCACAAGTTAATGTAACATCGGCGCCAAGTTCATTTAATAGTGGGACTATTTGATCGGCTAAAGGTTCAAAACTACCGGTTTGCTGCATTATTTTCATGCGCTCGCTAGTTGCTTTAGTTGATTTCCCCATACCTGGTGTATCTACATATACAATTTGATATTCTGGCATAGTTAGAGCCATAGCTTCGATAATACCTTTTGTATTTTCCCACTTTGAGTCAGTTGACCAGGTGCTAAAAACAACTATTGTGGGTTTTTCACCACGGTTCACTATTCGTACACCCAGCTGCTCTCCTTTATCTTCACCCAGTACTACCTGTTCGTCATATTCGTCATTAAACTTCTCAATTTCAGACTGATGCTCATGCCTAAAGTTTTCGATATCGAAATAAGTATGCCTACCACTTTCAGCAACATTTTCTTCAAAATGTTCTGGGTTAGAAGGTACGTTTAGTATTGATAAAAATAGGCCATTTTCATTAGCAATATTTGTTGCCGCTTCATGAAAATGGGGTGTGTAATCTAATTCTTTTTGTTTTGTCATAATAGCTATTATATTAGCTTATTTTAGCTATATTGTCAAGCTTATGTTTTTATGCTAAAATATACCTACTTCGTGAGCAGTTAGTTCGTGAGGTACTTTAAGTCTTCTGCAATATATCCCCTTTCAAAGGAGTTGATATGCTCAAGCCGTTCAGCGACAGGTACCAGAAAACCGCCCACAAACAGTGGGCCGAAATGTCCAGTGAGGAGGTGAGCTACATTTGGCGTAGCAACATGGTCACCGGCCTCGGCTCGGTAATCATGTTCAGTCTCATCGCCATCGGGTTCGCCGCCCTGTCCGTGTACTTCTACGGGTTAGTGTGGTGGGGGTGGATTTTCACCCCGTTCGTCATGCTGATGCTGGTTTCCCACGTGAGGGAACGCCAGGAAGGTAAGAAGATGTCAACCGCCGAGAAAGTCGAGGCGGTGGAGAGGATCCAGGCGATACGTCGGGAGCCTCTCCCGTAAGATAACAGCAGAAAGCTCCCAGGAGGGAGGGAAAAGAGTCGAGCGCAAATACGTGCTTGACCATTCCCTCTTCTCCTGGCAGTTCCCAAGATTATTAAACTAGTAATTTTGAGAACTGAAAAGAAATTATGAATTTAAATACACAGCCAAATCAGCCAGCACTTGCTTAGCATGAGAGTGAGCTGCAGCTTGTTCTGCTACACCAAAATCACCAGAGGTAATATGTTCGTGTAGTTCTTCTATCGTTAGACGCAAATCCCAGTTAATGACAAACTTGAAATAATTACGCTCTATAGCTAGTTGTATTTCTTCGGCTGCACTGTTTAATCGGCGACGTTTTTCGGCTCTATCCATCACCCCACGGGTATCTAAACGATGCATCCACTCCTTAAAATCAGGAGGTAATATAAATATCGGTATGGTACTGTCGCTGTAACTTTTGATACTGTCGCATCCGTTAATGTCAATATCGGTAATAACAATTTTGCCAGAATCAGCTGCTTTACGCATCTCGTTAAGGCTTATGCCACTAACTTGCTGATTGTGTACGATTGCCGCTTCAATATACGCCCCATTTTTTAAACTATTCAAAAATTCATCTTCACTTTTAAACCAATATTCGTAACCGTTCTTTTCGGGGATACCATTATTGATGCGCGGTTTACGGGTTGTATCGGAGACTACATAATAATATTTACCGGTCATAATTAAGTTTTTTATTATGGTATTACGGCCAGCGGCAGTTGGGGCAGCTAATAATACGAATTGGACATCACGCAACAAATCGAGTATCTCTAGGCTGGGGTTGTAATGCCTTAAAATTCTTTCGAATTCGCCTAGTTTTTTTAAGGGGGATTTATATTCGGCCATGGCTATACTATACCTAAATTATTAATCTCTTTTTAGCATTACTTGGAAGGCTTCGGCCGGGATATCGACTTTACCGAATCGTTTCAACCGAGCTTTACCCCGTTTTTGCTTTGCCCACAACTTTTTTTTACGCGAAACATCACCGCCATATAAATAACCTGTGACATCTTTTTTAAGCATTGGTATATCTTCTCGGGCAATAAATCGCCCACCAATCGCAGCTTGCAAACTCACTTTAAATAATTGCTTTGGTATAACATCCTTTAATTTACCAACTATTTCTCGTCCAATCCGTTCGGCTTCGCTTTTGTGGCTCATTATGCTTAAAGCATCAACCTTTTCACCGGCAACATAATAATCTATCCTTACCAAATCTTCTTTTTTATAACCCTTTAAATCATAGTTAAAAGAGCCATAGCCAGAAGTGACACTTTTTAATTTGTCGTAAAAATCAGTTAATAAATTTGCTAGTGGGGCCTCGAAATTAATAACTGCTAACTGTGAGTCTACAAAATCAATGTTTTTATGCAAGCCACGAGCATTGGCAATCAATTGTATTACCGCACCCACATAATCTTTAGGGCAGACCACTTCGCCAATTACCCAAGGCTCTTTTATGTCTTTTATTTTAGCCACATCAGGCAAATCACTAGCCGATTTTATATCTAGTTCAACGCCATTAATTAACGAAACCTGGTAATCGGTACTAGGATTAGTCATTATTAGGTCTAAATCATATTCCCTCTCTAATCTTTCTCTGACAATATCCATATGCAATAAGCCCAAAAAACCAACCCTGAATCCAAAACCCAATACTGGCGAATTTTCTGGGCTAAAATAAAGCGCTGAATCGCTTAGCTTGAGCTTAGAGATAGCGTCCTTAAGCTGCACATATTGCTCATTAGAACTCGGGAACAGCCCGGCATAAACAAATGGTTTTACTTGCTTATAACCTTCTAATGCCTGATTTGCAGGCTGCTTTGTTAGTGTAACTGTGTCGCCAACTTTTGCTTCTGATGTACTTTTTAAATTTGTAACAACGTAGCCGATTTCACCACTGCTTAAATTAGCTAAAGGTAGTAAATCAGGTTTTAAGGCGCCAACTTCCAAAGCCAAACCTTGGCTCTTTTCAGCCATCATAGTTATTTGGTCATTTTTCGCAAGTATCCCATCACGAATCCTTACAAATAAGATTACCCCTCTGTAATCATCATAGTAACTATCAAAAATTAGTGCCGTTAGAGGTTCTTTAGCATCACCTTTTGGTTGTGGTACCTTTTTTATAATTGTTTTTAGTACTTGTTCTGTACCACTGCCAGTCTTTGCAGATATTTGTAAAATATCTTCTTTATCACAACCCAGCAGTGCAATAATTTCTTTGCTAACCCTATTTATGTCGGCAGCTGGCAAATCAATTTTATTTAAAACAGGTATGATTGTTAGGTTTGCAGCAATTGCTAAATAAACATTGGCGAGCGTTTGGGCTTGTATGCCCTGCGACGCATCGACTACAAGTAGTGCACCCTCGCAAGCCTCTAAACTACGCGATACTTCGTAACTAAAATCAACATGGCCAGGTGTGTCAATTAGATTAAGCTCATACCCCTCATATTGCATACGTACCGGTTGCAGTTTTATGGTTATGCCCTTTTCACGCTCCAAATCCATACGATCTAATAGTTGGTCACGCATATCACGCTTGCTTACTGTATCGGTTAGCTCTAATAGCCGATCCGCCAAAGTCGATTTGCCGTGGTCTATATGAGCAATAATACAAAAATTTCGGATTTGTTCCATGATAACAGCGTAATTATACCAAGCTATTTATACTTTTAAGGGTTTTAATATTACTCTTTTGATACGGTTCACCACCGTTAAAGATTCTTTTAGGCCAAACATGTAAGAAACCACTGTATGTGCTGTGAATACAATAAACGAAAAGAACGCCACTTTTAACAAAATAATAAAGCCTTGATCAGACAAATTTAATGGTATTAGGCGAATCACATAATATCCTACCAATATACTGAAACCCGTAACTGATATTGTGCGAACCAAAAAACCATAAAATGATTTATCAAATATTTTATGATCACGCTTCATCATTATAGCTACCAAAATCACCACTTCAGTACTGGCAACAATGCATTGTGCCAAAGCCAACCCAACAACCCCGTAGGTAGTCGGCTTTGCTAAGTTGTAAGTCAAAAACACATTTAGAGCTATTGCAAATAAAGTTATATAAAGTGGTGTTTTTGTGTCTTTATATGCATAAAAATAACGAACAATTAAAGTGTATAAAATCCTAAAAAAGATAGCTATGCATAAAAATCCAAATATAAGGGCAATTTCTCGATTAGATCGCGCAAAAATTATACGAGCCAAATAACCCCTAGCAAAATAGGCTACCACAACAACTGGCAAAGAAATCCAAATCATTACTCTAAGTACCCTAATAAATTCTTTTCTAAACAAATCTGTACGACCTTGGGCTAAACGATCTGTTAATCTTGGAAAGGCAGCAGTAGATATTGATGTACCTATTAAAGTTATTGGTGCGTTATGAAGCAACAGAGCGTTCTCATAATTAGTTACTGCACCGATACTAATTTTAGAAGCAAAACGAGTTTCGACAATACTATTTACATAATCAACTCCGACCGTTAAAGATCTAGCCGGCAATATCTTCATAACTTCTATAAAACTCTTGTCTTTAAAATTAATCCAAGGGTGATATTTAAAGCCCATGCCTACCATACCAAGTACAACAACTAATAATTGTAAAATGGCACCGAATGCCACGCCCAAGCCTAGGCCAACGATACCAATTCGGCTGCCAAAAATATAAATGCTTAATATGATACTAGCGTTATAAAAAAGTGGGGCAATTGCTACAAAAAAGAACCTACCAACAGATTGTTGGACTGTAGTTAAAACGGTAGATACAGCAAATAAAAAGATATTTACAGAAATTATCCTCATTATGGCTACCGAAAGCTCGAGTTGCTCTGGTGTAAAACCTGGTGCAACAATGTATTTAAGTAGTGGCTGTGCAAAAACAATTATCAATATAGAGGCTAGTATCGCTACGATTGCTAGAGCATTTAAGATATAGCTAGCTACCTGCCAGGCAGATTGTTTATTTTTTTGTAACCTTTCGCTCAATATCGGTAAAAATGCTACGCCCAAGGCACCAGAGGCAAGTGTAAAAAAAACAAAATCGGGTATTTTAAAGGCTGCAAAATAAGCATCTGACTCAAAATTATTAAAGTTTGCATTAATAAGTTTGGTCCTTAAAATACCCAATACGATACCCAGGAAAGCCGTACCCGATAGAAGTACGGCGGCCGAGCCTAGCGGTAATCTTTGATTAGCGCGGCCGAGTATGTTTTTCATAGTTCAACCTTTGTTTTTTGGGCAATCTTATTGATAATTATTAGCCTCGGAGATTTTAGCTAGTATTGCATAGCCTCTTTGGGCATAACTGTACCCTTTAATAGAGCTAGTACTTCTTCGGCTTCGACGGTTTCTTTTTCTAGTAGTGAGGTTTTTAGAAGTTCTAAATTAGCGCGGTTGGCTTTGAGTACTATTCTTGCCCTTTTTGCAGCCTCTGTGATTAATGCTTCTACTTCGTCGTCAATGACTTTCGCCGTTTCATCAGAATATTGTTTTTCGTGTACTAGCCTCTCCATCATCATGCCCTCGTCAACATGGAATACTTGGTCGCGCAGTTTTTTACCCATACCCTGTTCGACAATCATCGAACGAGCCAGCTCTGCTGCTTTTTGTAAGTCGCTACCTGCCCCAGTTGTTACGCGATCTAATCCATAAACTACTTCTTCGGCTATTCTGCCACCAAGCATCCTTCCCAAAACATCTTTAAATTCGATAATCGAATGGAAGCTTTTGTCTTCTGGCGGGATGAACCAAGTTACTCCGCCTGTACCGCCACGAGGAATTATTGTAACTTTATGTACCATATCGCTGTCTGGTAAAACGTGACCGACAATTGCATGCCCCGCTTCATGATAAGCAGTTAGCTCTTTTTCGTGCTCACTCATTATCTTATTTTTGCGTTCTGGGCCTATTGCTACCTTTTCGAAAGCATTGGTAACATCGCTAGAATGAATAGCAGTACGGTTTGCCCTAGCTGCGATAATTGCCGCTTCGTTGGTGATATTAGCCAAGTCTGCACCACTTGAGCCTGCAGTTTTTGCGGCAAGAGCATCTAAATCGACATCTTTGGCTAACGGTTTTTTAGCAAAATGGACTTTTAAGATAGCTAATCTATCTTTACGATCTGGCAAATCAATATTTACCCGTCTATCAAAACGGCCAGGTCTTAGTAATGCTGGGTCCAGCACATCCATCCTATTAGTAGCAGCTAGTACTATGACGTTTTGCTCTTGTTCAAAACCATCCATCTCTACCAAAATCTGGTTTAGAGTTTGTTCGCGCTCATCATGCCCACCGCCCATGCCAGAACCACGCCTGCGTCCTACAGCATCTATTTCGTCTATAAATATTATGCACGGGGCGTTCTTTTTGGCCTTGGCAAACAAATCGCGTACCCGGCTAGCACCAACACCAACAAACATCTCTACAAATTCTGACCCAGATATGCTAAAAAACGGTACATTGGCTTCACCAGCTACAGCCCTGGCCAGCAAAGTTTTACCTGTACCCGGGGGGCCAACTAATAAAACTCCCTTGGGAATTTTAGCTCCAACATCTTGAAACTTTTTAGGATACTTTAAAAACTCTACAACTTCTTCTAAATCTTGCTTTGCTTCAGCGCTACCAGCAACTTCGCTAAATTTAACTGATTTCTTATCATTACCATATAACCGAGCGCTACTTTTGCCAAAACCCATCGCTTGATTGCCTTGGCCCTGTGCAGACCTAAGCATAAATATCAGCACAAAAACAATGATTATTACTGGCAATAAATTAATTGCTAGGGCCGTCCAGGTTGCATTACTATTAGAAACAGCCTTAAAATCTACAGTAACTGCACGATTAGTTAAACCGCCAACTGTGTCATATAAATCTACACCTTGTTGTTTGCGAGTTTTTTCGCTTGGCTTATTTTCGCCTTTTTTTATAACCTTTATTTCTTCACCATTTACTTCGAGCTTAGATATTTCGCCCTTATTTGCCCGATTTATAACGTCGTTATATGAACGATCGGGTAATTTAGCTGGTTGCTTGAAACTCCATAGAAAAACACCAGCTACTAAACATATGATTATTATAAAACCAATATTTTTAATCCAGCGTTTTTTGGGGTTTTGTGATTTGCCTCTCAGAATCTTCTTGTCCATAAGGTGTAATTATACGATTTTTTTGGCTACTTGCCTATCTGTTTTTAAATCTCGCAGAGCGTTTTGTAAGAACTATATCTACCCCGGTGGCTTGTAAAACCTTACCGCTAGGCAACGTTTTAATCTGTACGGTTAGACGTTCTATGGTTTTTTTATCAATGTCTTTAAGGCCTATATTGTACAAAATTGTTAGTAAAACTTCTTTACTAACGTCGTATGGCAACATGATAAACCAGCTACGACTTAAAACTGGTTGGTTTTTGTGTAAACCCCTGTGTAAAATATTTTGGATTTCGTAATCTAATCTATCATTTATTTGACGAGCACTATGTAAAATTTTTAGCCACTCATCACGCTGGCCTTCTGTCATAATTGCGACTACTTTAAGCCTTAAATAGTTGCGTAAGATTTTTATATCTTCATTTGTACTATCTTCGTTCCATTCTAATTTATTGGTTACAGCGTATTCGATAAGTGTTTTTTTTGGTATATCAAGTAAAGGCCTTATGGCTGTTTTGGTAGTTTTTAAAGAACTCAAGCCCCTGCGTCCAGTGCCACGCAAGATATTAATCATGCTTGTTTCTATCAAATCATCCTGGTGATGAGCGGTCATCAATGCATCGGCACTATATTTTTGCTTAATTTTATACAAAAATTCATAGCGTTTATCACGCGCTTCGGCTTCGCCGGTACCTTCACCTAAGTTTGCCTCTTCTGACTCATAATTGAGCTTGTATTTTTTTGCTAAATCCTTAACAAGTTTTGCGTCTTTAGCTGAATCTTGGCGAATGCCATGGTCAAAATGAGCCACAATAAGTTGGGAGTTGGGAGTTGGGAGTTGGGAACTCATAAGTATATCAAGCAAAACCACCGAATCGACTCCACCCGATACAGCAACTACAAATTTACCCTTTGGGATATCAATATTTAAATTCATAAAATTATCTTAATAATAACAGACGCAACGGTTAAGAGAACTGACTAGACTAACTTATTTACAGTTTCTAAAACCTGGTTTTGATAGGTTAATATATCAGACCCTAATGTTATGGAAGATACTACAATGCCCTCGTGTAGCATAGCTTGTTTTAGTGCTTTAGCGGGCAAGTATCGTCCATCACCATACATAGCCCACATTGGAGTGTGATTTATGCTTCTCTTAGCCCTGCACAAGACTAAGCTTTGCTGGTTATCTTGGCAAGCTAATATGCCAGTTACTGAGTTAGCTAAAAGACCATTTTTGTGCCACTCGTTTAAATCGGTAATTGTTGGCATACAAAAAGCATCTGGGTCTTCTTTGTCGCAATGTGAATTATGTTGGATATGGGTATGAAAAAGCCCAATTAATTGCTGGCCTGGATTTTTGCAGATCAGTTCGTCGTTACATAAATCATCTTGGTATATCGATGGCTCTACCCACGAAGGCAAATCGGGATCTTTACAAGCATGACAACCTTTTTCATTTAAATTTGGACGTATTGGTTCGCTAAAAATAAAATCTTCGCCCCTTTTATAAATCGCAAATGAGGAAACTATATGGCTTTTTTTAGAATATTGCGCGATTACTGCTAATTTATCTATAAATCTTAGGTCCAATAATAGATTGGCTAAGTATTGCTTATTTGTTTCAGCCTGCTGGTCTATGATTTCATTTAGAGTTTCTGGCGAAGTTGCCATAGCTAACTCTAGTTTTAGTCTTAAATACTGTTTATGTCAATAGCGCAATATTATTATTTAAAAACAATATTCCGAAAGAAATCCAAATATATCTAACGTTCTTTCGATTTACTACCCGTGTATGCATCTAATATTTCTCGTCCTAATTTGGTTGATCTTGATTTAGTTACCGAGATAATTACATTACCGTTTTCGTCTTTTCCAAAATCTGACTTTACTTCGTAAATCATGTCATCGACACCCTGCATAATTTCATCTTTAGGTATTGCTACATTAGCAATTTTGGCTTCTGTTTCAGCTTCAGAGACTTCGTCGTCTGGAATATGCATTAATCTGTCTATGCGCTGCTTGAAGTAGGCTTGGGCTTCGGCAATTTCTTTAGAGGTTGGCTGGTCCATGGTATCTATTATATTTTATATAGTTCAGTTATTAATCTTTATAAGCTGACATTACCCGAATATTGCAGTGTTTCTTGGTCATTTTTAATTACTTCCGCGGGAATGGAAATTACATAGCCTGTGCAAGTAGTTTTTATATCGCAACCCTGTGGTGTAGTTACGTAATTATAAATATTACCACTCGAGTCTGCTAAAACGGATGCGTTAAAACCAGATAAAGAAGTTAAAATATTCAGACTACTTGGTAGGCTTTGGTTATCTTGTGCATATCGCTCAATTTCTAAGCCAAGGTATTGCATTGTAGCTTTGCGAGCATTATCGCGATCGCTTGCTTTAGATATAGCACCGAATATCCAAAAACCAAAAACTATCATCATGGCAATCATGCCTATAATTAGTAGGTTAAATATCGCATTGACAATGATACCCACAACAGCGATAGTGTTTTTGTAACCAGCTTTTTTAGATTGAAAATAAGCTATGATACATAAAACTAAGCCTACTATTGGCATAAAAAAGGCCGACACCAAACCGACAATTGCCAGAGTTTTACCAGGGAAATCATCATTAGTGGTTTGAAGTGTTGTTGTGTTCGTCTGCTCTTCGGGTTTATTATCAGCCATCGCTATTCTCCCTCTCAGTTATATTTATAGTTTACTACGTTAAAATTAAATACCCCAAACAAGCTGGGATTTATTTATTTGCTAGACACAAGTGGAATGAAATGGAGCCAGGTTAGGTTCGAACTGATAGGTGCGTGGGGTTAGCAGGTCTAATACACAAAAAATACTATAGCTATAATCTAAAACTGTGTTACGAATTATTGCCAGATAGTTTATGGAAATTATTCTGTTTAGAATGGGACTTTTCTATGAGCTATATATTTAGCACCTGACTTGACCAGATTAGTGTCCCACTCCTAATTTCTTAAGAATACCCCGTACTTCCTCTGGTACATCTGGCTCAGCCGGATACGTAACGTCATTAATAGTTATCACGCCTTTCCTAATCGGCCGTAGTATCTTGACT
>CAZIHK010000110.1:0-4179 GCA_964539035.1 uncultured Candidatus Saccharibacteria bacterium
GTATAAGCCCTCGTTTGTTAAAGCATCAAGCAATGGAGACTTTTTGATAGGTGAAAGCTTTTAATAGTTATACTCAAAAATGGAGTAGATAACTCTGGATAAATGGGGATTATGGTTGGTGCAGTGTTCTATACGAAGTAAGAACTTTACTTGTTAGTCATTAAACAGCTTAATCACATCTGTTAAAACAGGTTAATTTGTAGGGTACACCACCCCGATGCATATTGATTGTGATGGAGTTACTTAGGTTACCCACCCCCCTGATCTATACAGTTGGTATACTAATGCTCTTATGTGGACTGTCTAAAGCATAATTATTTTCGGTATGTCTTGGCTGGGCTTAGTGGTCGTATTTTGAACTATTACTTACATATACTGTTGATACTTACTACTAATAAACATCCCCTTCTTCCAGACCCTCCACAGACATAGCATTATCATCACCAATAGGTTCTTCCTGTATTTCATGTGGTTGAAATATGGGTTGTATTGGGCGATAACATACTGTCTCTTCAGGTATATTGAGCGGAATTTCTTTAGAATCTGCTTCATTTACCATATCAGTAAGCATTTTTGGAGCTTCGTTCCACGGAATGAAAGTTACTTCTGGATACCTTTTTTTGAGTATATCCATTACACGCATATATGCTTCACCAACAACCACAAACTTTACACCATCTTTTTCTATTTTTTCTCCTGGCCCTGAAAGTAATATAAACCCACCATCGGTAAATGGCCATTGCGCACCAAAACCTTCAGCCGCTAGTCCGACATCACGAAAAGGCATAGTGTAAAACATACGAGATTCAGTGGATTTAACACCTAATTTTAATATGCCGTCTAGGATTTGGGCTGGTGCCTTCACTTTCATGCCTATGCCATGGGCGTTAAATTCACTTCCAACAGCAGTTGGGGTATTTTTTATTGCCCATTCCAAACCTTCGCTAGCATATCTAATATCAATACCACCGGTTTTTCGGCGAATATTTCTACGCGCTTCAGTATGCTCATAAAGAATAGCAACTAGCTCTTCATCAAGCCCATGGCTTTGCCATTCTGGGTAGACTTCTTCAAGATCTTCTATGGTGAATTGAGCATTAGGATTATAGGTGGGTATAGGGACAGAATTTTGTACTACTTCAGGATTATTGATAGAAGCTAACGAATCTAGGTCTACATCACTTTGGATACTACTATTTTTATTGTTTATTGGTTTTTCTGTGTTCATATTTCCCTTTTTTATTATTACTTTTATGTTTTTATATGTTATCAATAAATATTATAACAAGAAGAGGCCAAAACAACCTCTGTTTTATTACGCTTATGCTTGGTGCAGCGTAATTAACGAGGTTAGAACGCTGCTTCTTAATTGCCCTACTGCTTGAGCTCTATTATTCCATAATTATTTAGCTATCTGTACTTAAGTGATGCTTAAAATTCTTGAGATACAGCATTATCTAAAGTTCTAAAACGTTTAAGCTCTGCAAATATTTCAGGAGTAAGAGTGTATCCCCACTTTTTTGCCCATTTATCGGCATCCTCTTCAAGACTGTTGCAATCCGATTCTTCCCAGTTGCGCTGTTGCATAACATGCCCTAGCTCATGAGCAATTACAGCCTCCATTGCTACAGATGACATAGTTTTGGGGAGATTTAGCTGGATTACAGTAAATTTAGTTTTACTTGGAGTAAAATGTATTACTTGTCCAGACGCGTTAATATGCATAGCCATAACGATAAGATTACTTGTGGCTATTTTATAGTCTTCTTCGGATAGTTTACCCAATACGTTTATAAACGCCTCTTGCATCTTTGGGTAAAGATGTAGGCTTTTCTGGGATTTTACGCAATCTTCTATTTCTTGATTTGATATTTTCATATGCTATACATCTATGCGTCGATATTTTTTAGTATTTCTGCATAAGTCCCTTCTATATCATCCAGTTTTGGCACTATTTTGATAGTATTGGGTCTCTTTGAAACAGCTTCCATCATTTCATTGTACATTACTTCTAGCTTCTTTTCCTTGCCATCTAAAGTAATACTGCTACCAGGCCTAAATCCATCTGCATAACCTTGAGCTTTGCCACGTTCTATAAATCTTTTTATTGCTTCGTCTTTATCTAAATAAAGTAGTATTTCATAGAAATTTGTTTCGCATGATTTAGCGGTATTTTCTAGTTCCTCTATATAATTAACTTCTCTATATATTTGTGCAATTACAACATCATGTTTTTCATCCAAATTGACTTTGGCCATCTCAACAGCTATTTGTTTGGCTAGATTCACTGATTCTGGTCTATTATCACGATAATGGCTTAGACTTCTCCAGATGTCATCAATATCTAAACATAGTGTAAGTGGATGATTACCTGCATACTTTTGAGCTAAAGTTGTCTTGCCAGATCCACAAGCACCATTTATTACTATTAGATTTGTTTTCATTATATTTATCATATCAAAAAAGAGGCAAATTACCTCTGTTTCGTATTACTCTTATGCTTTGGTGCAGGGTGTAGGATTCGAACCTACGAACTCGAATGAGAATAGATTTACAGTCTATCGTGTTTGACCGCTTCACTAACCCTGCATATTGCTGACTATGCTATGTTGTATTCAAAATACTTTGAATGTTCTACAGGTATCTCATTTCTGGCTCTAATTTTTGACCAAAGAATGAGATATTTTTGACCTTTTGCAGTATACACAAAAAGTAAATCAAATGCATCATCTCTGTATATTTTCGGATATTTGAATGATTGATTACCACCTGTTATCCTTAGCGCTACTTTGCATTTATCTTTACTAGGATATGTCCTAGTATACTTAGCCTGTACTCTATAGATAATATCGTCTTTTTCGACAATTAAATCGTACTGTCGTTTATCTCCTATTGGTAGACAGACTTCGCAGCTAGTTTATAAAAAGTGTTGAATAGCAAATCCTAATGCTATTTCACCTTTTTGTTTTGTGGTAATAATTATAACATTATTGCAGAGTATAGTGCTGCTATAAACTTAATGAGTGCGCCCTAAAGAAGTAACGCACCCAATTAACACCTCCCTGGACTAACCCTCACAGTTAGCCAAAGGTTTTAGATGCTCTCGCAATGGCATCTAACCAAGCTTTGCTATTTAACAAAGCTGGAGCCGACAGAGAGATTCGAACTCACGACCTGCTGTTTACAAAACAGCTGCTCTACCACTGAGCTATGTCGGCGTAAAATTGAAGATCCAGAGGTAATACTACCAAAAAAGTAGTTATCATTACAACCTTTTGTACGAAACAGAGGTATGACACGTGTGTTTGGTTATGTGGCGATTAGATAGTAGACAAAGTTATCAAAACACTACTGGCTAAATAATGATTCAATTACCATATTCCTCACGATGAGGGTTATACTAAAAACTATTATCTAAGAAAAGATACTAATTTATCTAATATCCGGCATCTATGAATAGACTATCATCTTATAATAAGTCTATGTATTGTATATAACTAGTACGCAAAGTAAAGCCACCGATTAAAACTGTGCTGTTTTCCTTCATGGTTGTCTATTTGATCTCATACCAAATCTAGAATTTTATGGTGAGCCAGAAGTATCATACGCAAACAGGCTGTTATTGTTTTCTAATACCGTCTTTAATACTTCCATAAACAATACTACATATTAGACATCCGGATATTGCATCCAAATTTTAGTTGAAGTTACCCAATTTTGGTTAGATCCTGGTTTGTGGGTATTGGGACAAAAACCAGTAATAGTAATCGTTCTTGGAGTTTTACTAGTCTCTGATGGATATGAGAATCTAGTATATTCTCCAACAAATTTTCTAGGAGCAACGTTTTTGTTTTTTAGTCCACCAAATCCCCACTCAAAAGTTAATTTTTCAACTGCAGACCCATTGGTACCGAACATCCTTACCTTGCGATTCTCATTAGTATTTGTTGGATAGATTTCTATCCAACAATCACTCCAATTTTTAGACAAGCCTTTTCCTATAGCTTCTGTTGGTATAGGCGATACTGTTGTTGGCACTGGCGATGAACTCGAAGTAATAGTGAATGGTTCGGCACTTGCCTTTTCCGAAACCCAGTTATTACTACCGGGTGTGGAACTATAGGCAACAACTGCTCGATAGCCACTACCCTCTGGTGCAGTAGAGATAGTAAGGTTATA
>CAZIHK010000111.1:0-18395 GCA_964539035.1 uncultured Candidatus Saccharibacteria bacterium
AGACATAATTAAACTATTAGAGCGCGAAGAAAAAATCTTCCGCCAAACCCTTCGCAAAGGCCTTCGAGAATTCGAAAAACTTGATATAAAGGGTCTTGATGAAAAATTACAAAAAAGTCATTATCCATATTTCAAAGCGACTGACGCTTTTCTTCTTTATGATACTTACGGTTTTCCGGTTGAAATGAGCGAAGAAGAGGCTAGAAAAAATGAACTTGAGCCAGAACCAGATTTTCAAGAAAAATTTGATGCTTTATTGGAGGAACAAAGAAATCGATCCAGGACAGCGTCACAGGGTGAATTTAAAGGCGGGTTAGCTGATGCAAGCGTTATGACCACTAAATTGCATACTGCCGCCCATCTGTTAGATGCAACACTTATACGAGTACTTGGCAAAGACGTGCATCAAAAAGGTGCCAATATTACCGCCGAACGTTTGCGTTTTGACTTTACCCACCACCAAAAAGTCACACCCGAAGTAATCTCCCAAGTCGAGCAAATCGTAAATGAAGCAATAGATAAAGATTACCCAGTAAGCTGGCAAGAAGAAGATACCGAAACAGCTCTAAAATCTGGTGCCATAGGTGTTTTTGGCCATAAATACGGTGAAAAAGTCAAGGTTTACATAATTGGCGACGCCAAAAGCCCGTTTAGTCGCGAAATATGCGGAGGCCCGCATGTTGAGCATACAGGCCAGCTAGCCGAGGGAGGCAAAAAATTTAAGATAATCAAAGAAGAAGCTTCTAGCGCGGGCGTCAGACGAATTAAAGCAACGTTAGTTTAAGCACCGCGCATTGAATAACACAAAACTTCATCGGCAATTTGCATAAATTTCTTCCAGGCCTCAAAATTTTTAATTGGGGTTAATTCTTCGGTAGGGCTGTCTGATTGCTCGATTTTTGCAATTTCTAAGTTGTTTCCCAGATCAAATGCTTCACCTCTTAATATCTGCCAAGTGACTCTAGAGGCTAATAGGCTTGAGGTACCATCATCAATAGAATTTTTGAATTCGTAAATTAGCGTTTTGGGGTTTTCGTTGCCTTCTGGCGTAAGTTGTCTTAAAACATTAAGACTAATATCCGCTGAGGTACTATATTTAGTTACTTTAGCTGTTTGCGATGCTACTAGGCCGTATCCGTTAGGGCATATTTTCAAAGCTGTGTTTTTAATTGTCTCAGACTTATAATCGGTCGCTAAAAGATCAATTATGTGGTCAGAAATCTCTGGTGCTATGTATAACTTTTCCCAATCTGCAATTTTAAATTTTTCGGTATCAAAGCCAGCTGCACTGAGCACCATATGGACTAAGTGATGTCCAATTTTAGTGTCATAGACTTCTGTCATACTTTCTTTTTTGCTAGATGCAGCCACCACAAGACCTAACTGGTCGCCTAAGCAATGGTATTTATCGTCATCTATTTCGAAATTGGTCGATAATTGCCAATCATCCTCTATTTCGTCTTGAAGCAATGCAATACGAATTTTTCGCATTCTAAAGTTATTAGGTAGTAAGTCTAGCCCTCTTAGTTCTTCACTCATGTCACTTCTTCTTACGGATAGGTTGGGTATATTAACTCTTTGGCTTTTGGCTACAAGATTTTCTTTTATAAAATCATCAAACTCAGTATTGGTAACTAGTTGTTCGATACTCGAAAATATTTTTGTAACCTCTAGATTTTCATATGGGAATGATTGATCCAGCTTTTTAAAGTCAATTATTTCAGACATGAAATTACTATAAAACAAATAATAGAACTAGTCAATAATTCTTAAGCCTATCTTGATATGATTATGCTAGAATTAACGTATATGCTAAAAGGCCTGAAACAGTTTAAAAAAGACTCTAAAAAGAGCTCTAAACCAAAAACCGAACGCCTAATGGTTGGTTTAGATATTGGCACCGAATACATCAAGGCACTCGTCACCAGAATTGACGAAGACAACCAGCTGGAGATTTTAGGTGTTGGCAGGTCGCACCAATCTTTAAACGATATGCAAGCTGGGGCAATTGCCGATATTGCAGCTGTTGTTGCAAACTGCGACCAAGCCCTAAACCAAGCAGAACAACAGTCTGGTATAAGCGCCCGTAGCGCAATAATAGGTATCGCAGGCGAGTTAGTAAAAGGCAATACTACAACCGTAAGATTTACTCGCAAGGACCCCAATAAAGAGATAGATATTACAGAAGTAGACCGCATATTTAGCCTAGTGCAAGAAAGGGCTCTAATTTCTGCTAAAAAGCAATTAGCAGCCGAAACCGGCGGCAAAGAGATTGGGCTTAAGCTAGTTAACAGTGCATTAATTGCCATACAAATCGATGGTTATGGCGTTACTAACCCAATTGGCTTTCAGGGCAAAGATGTCCAGGTCCAGCTCTACACTGCTTTTGCGCCTTTAGTGCACATTGGTGCTATTGAGCGTGTTGCCGAACAGCTAGATCTAGATTTAATCACTGTTGCTGCCGAGCCTTTTGCTGTTGCCCGTTCGATGATAGGTGATGACCCAAATGCAAACTTAAGTGCAATTATGATTGACGTTGGTGGCGGTACTACCGACATTGCCGTTGTAAACGAGGGTGGTGTAGAAGGTACTAAAATGTTTGGTATTGGCGGCCGTAGTTTTACTAAATCTATCGAGCGCGATTTAAACATCGATTTTGATAGGGCAGAAGCCCTAAAGCTTGGCTTAAGCGATGGACGCACCCCAGAACCAAGGGTAAAATCAGTAGAAGATGCCTTGCGTAAAACCATGTCGGTATGGACGAGTGGGGTAGAACTAGCTCTAGAAGAGTTTAAGCGTTTAGACCATTTGCCACATCGCATTTTACTTTGTGGCGGTGGTGCAAGCTTAGAGATGCTTACAGATACTCTAGCCAAAGGCGAATGGTTCGAAAACTTGCCATTTACCAAAAAACCGCAAATCCAGCTAATTAGGCCTAATCAAGTTGTAGGCATAACCGATAAAACGGGTGTTATAGATGATCATACTTATATAACAGCCATGGGGCTGTTGCGTGTCGGTATCGATACTCTGTTACAATATGAGGCGCCAACTAATTCTGTAAGGGATAGGCTAAACAAAATCTTAAAGATATGAAAAAAGACGTAATTTACGTCGATAATGACGACGAAATCGCTAGTATAACTGATAAAATTAACTCTTCTAAAGAGACGTTAGTTGCTTTAGTTCTACCTAAACGTTGCACTGTACTTCAAAGTTCTGTAAATATGAAGATTTTACAGCGAATAACATCTGATGCTGGTAAAAATGTCGTATTAATAACTAGCGAATCATCTTTATTGCCACTAGCTGGTGTAGCTGGTCTATATGTTGCCAAGACTTTGCAATCTAAGCCCCTAGTTCCACCTGCACCAGATGCAGAAGAAAGAATAGATACCATTAACGAAGCTGACGACAATCCCGATTTGGACCCTAACAAGCCAATTGGTGAATTAGCGGGTGTTGCAGCCGGTACTGCTGCTGTTGCGGCAGTTGTCGATGATGATAATAATAAGCCTATAGAGCTAGGTGATGAACCGTCAGAAACAGACAAGAAGGCTACAGATAAAAAATCAAAGAAGGAAAAAAAAGACAAAAAGCTAGCCGTACCTAACTTTAATAAGTTCAGAACTCGAATGTTTTTGGCAATTGGCGGTGTAATTTTGTTGATTGTTTTGTGGTATGTTGGCTTTGTTGTCATGCCCAGAGCCAAGGTTGAGGTTGTGACCGAAAATAGGTCTATGCCTGTAACTTTGAGCGTTACTGCTAATCCGACGATATCATCTGTTGACGAAGCAAGTAATGCCGTACCTGCAGAAGTAAAAACCAGTGAACAAACCGTAACCAAAAAATTCACTGCCACCGGCGAAAAAGACAACGGCACTAAGGCTAGCGGCAATGTTGTTTTTTATAACTGTAATAAAGATGATAAATTAGGTGACATTGTTAGGACAGTACCTGCCGGAACAGGGATTAGCTCTTCTGGCTACACATTCATTACTCAAACCGAAGTTTCTGTACAACCAAGTGGTTTCAATGGTAACAGTTGCAAATACGACAAGCCTTCGGCGAGTGTCGCCGTAATTGCTCAAGGTGCTGGTGATAAATATAATCTTAGTAAGCGTGATTACTCCGTATCTGGATTCTCAGCAATGACAGCGTCAGATACCCAGGGTATGGGTGGAGGGGTAAGTAAAATTGTAAAAATTGTTAGCCAATCAGATTGTGATGCAGCTAAAAACGAGGCATCAAGCACCAAAATTGACGATTACAAAAATCAGTTGGCTGCCCAGATGCAAGCGGCTGGTTTAACACCGATAAAAGAAACCTTCACCTCAAATACTGGCTCTGCAAGTTGTAGCCCGGCTGTTGGCCAGGAGGCAAATGAAGCTACGGCTTCAGTACAACTAAAAATGAGCATGCTAGGTGTTAATACTGCGGGGCTTGACCAGCTTATTAAAGTGGAGGCTACAAAACAGATAGAAGGCAGCCAATCGGTAATTGACACAGGCTCAAAAACCGCCATATTTGCCGTAAAAGAAACAAAAAACAATGGCTTGGTAGTACTTAATGTCACAGCCGATACCCAAGTGGGTATCAAACAAGATGCAAATTACATTTCTATGTCCGTTGCTGGTAAAAAGCGTGGCCAAAGTGTAGATATCATCAAAGCCCAGCCCGGGGTTAGTAACGCGAAAATCAACTATAGCCCATTTTGGGTAAATAAGACCCCTAGTAATGTCAAGCATATTACCGTTAAATTTACCGATAATGGCACAACCAAATAATTTGCTAGCAATTGATGTGGGCGCTAGCCGTATTGGTTTGGCTAGGGCGAGCGTAGTGGCACGACTACCTGAGCCACTAGTGACTTTAAAAAACGATGGCTTTTTTGTAGCAAACATCAAAAAGGTAATAGCAGACCAGCAAATTGACACATTAATTGTAGGCCTACCTCGCAATATGCAAGGCCGAGAAACTGATCAATCTAAATACGTGCGTGAGTTTTGTGATAACACTTTAAAACAGCTTAATTTACCTATAATAATGCAAGACGAAACACTAAGCACTGTTAAGGCCGAAGAGTGGCTAAAGAGAAGTAATTATAAAAAAGCCAGCCTAGATTCAGTCTCAGCAGTTATAATCTTAGAGGACTATTTAAATCCGGTTTAATTTATGAAGTACGCAAAAGGCAACAAAGTACAAAAGCGAAAAGGGCTTAGGCTAATAATCAGTATCACAATTACAGTGGTAATCGTATTTGGTGTTGGTGCTATTGTTACAAACTATTGGTATCAGCAACAGCTTAAGCCTAGAACAGCTCGATCGACCAGTATCATAGTGGATATACCTACTGGTACTTCGCCGTCTCAAATTGCCAAAACGTTGCAACAAAAGGGGGTTATTAAAAGCGCTACGGCCTTTGAGTTTTATTTAAGGAGCCACGATTTGCGTGAAAGCCTAAAGGCTGGCCAATACCAATTAGATTCATCTAAATCCGTAGCCCAAATAGTAGACACAATTACTTTGGGTAAAATCAAAACCAATCTGTTTACTATCTTGCCCGGCCAAAGGTTAGATCAAATAAAGGCATCGATGATTAAGGCTGGCTTTAAAACCCAGGATGTTGATAGTGCAATGGACCCCGCCAATTATAAAAATCATCCGGCATTAGTTGCTAAACCAACAGAGGCTAGCCTAGAGGGTTATTTGTACCCAGAATCATTCCAGACTACTGCCGCAACTACTCCAAAACAAATTATTGAACTATCGTTAGATCAAATGTCTAGGGCATTAACCCCAGAAATGATAGATCAATTCCAAACCCAGGGCCTGGGTATCCATAAAGCCGTTACTCTAGCCTCTATTGTCGAAAAAGAAGTATCAAAGCCAGTCGATCGCAAAATGGTAGCTGGTGTGTTTTTAAACCGTCTAAAAACCAATATGGCACTCGGTTCGGATGTTACTTACCACTATATTGCAAAAATCACCAATCAGGATCCAACGCCATTTATAGATTCACCATACAATACTCGTAAATACCCAGGTTTGCCACCTGGTCCTATAAGCAATGTGTCTAAATCATCTCTAGATTCCGTAGCTAATCCGACCACCTCTGACTATCTGTTTTTTGTAGCCGGTGATGATGGTATTACTTATTTTTCTAAAACAGCAGAAGAACACGACGCCCTGGCAAAAGAACACTGCAAAAAGCTTTGCTCAACCTATTAAGCGGTTAGCGACTACAGGGGTAGTAGTATTTCATAAACTTGACAAGAGGCACAAAAATAGATAAAATTCCGAGTACGATTTTTAGTAATTATGTTAAGCGATTAAGAAGTTAACATTTTAACAAAGAATCGTTCGCGGCTACTAGACATTAATTGGCGTTTCGATAAGCCAGGGCCTTATGAAAGGCCTAAGTCATAAAAGCAATTAAACGGTAGCGCCGGCGATATGAGCCATATTATTGAGGGCTCAGGAGATGTAAATTAGTAACTTATCTGTGGTAGCTGACCAGCAACCAAAAATGGATAAAGCAGAAAGCGATAGTCGGCCTCAAAAGGGCAGGAGTTCGCTGGTTAAGATTATCCGCAAACACACCAATAAGATTAAAAAATCTTTTGTTCGCCATGCTTTTGTATACGCCAATATTACCTTGATAGTTGTTGTTACGGCTGTCGTATGGAACGGACATAATGCTGCCAGCAAGCCAGTAAACAGTTCACTTCTTAGCCAATCGGCCAATAATCAATCAGAAGCACCATTAGATACAATTTCTTCGGCCGATATTGCTGCAAATATTGCCAAAGTAGCTAAACTACCAGAGGCGGTAACAGTTACAAACCAAGCTGATTCTTATAATGCACAACTTGCATCTGCAAACGTTGACCAGACAATTGTATCTAAACCCCAATTGGTAGCAGGTGGTACAAAATCACGCAAAGATATCCAAAAATATGTTGCCGTTGCCGGTGATTCGATAAGTTCTTTGGCAACTAAATTTGGTGTAACTTCAGATAGTATAAGATGGTCAAATAGCTTGACATCCGAAAACGTACCTGTTGGCAAGGAGCTATCTATACCACCACGTAATGGTGTCATTTACAAAGTTGTAAGTGGCGATACGATAGAAGCAATTGCCCAAAAATATCATGCCGATAAAGACCAGCTTGTTGCCTTTAATGACCTAGAAACTAGTGGCTTGCCAGTCGGTGAAAATATTTTAATACCTGATGGTGTCCAACCAGCCGCCCCCGTTGCTACTGCTACGGCCAGCAGATCATCATATGTAGATAGTGGCATTGTGTACGGCTATGCACCCACTTGGGGCGATAACGGATACACTCGGGGTTATTGCACTTATTACGCTGCTTCTAGGGTTAAAGTACCAAATAACTGGGGCAATGCTAATACTTGGGCAGTTTATGCTAGGTTAAGCGGCTGGACAGTTAGCCCAAGGCCAATTGTTGGCGCTATTGCCCAAACAACTGCCGGTTGGGCAGGGCATGTAGCAATCGTCGAAGAGGTATCGCCTGATGGTACAATGATGAAATATTCTGACATGAATGGTATTTGCGGCTATGGATGTGTCGGTATCACCAAAGACTGGGTACCAATCTCACACTACCAAAACTATATATATCAGTAAAAATTATAATCAATTTCTATCTCGTATCTGTTAATATTAGGGCATGATTTTAAATACAGGCCGGCATTTACTGCAAAGTGAGCAGTGGGCCGAATTCCAAAAAACTATAGGTAATCAAGTGCTTTTGCGTAGTGGCCTTGGTTGGCAATATTTGGCTATTGTCGAAAGAGGAGATGGCCGGGCTGGTAAATACTTTAAGCGTTTATACACTCCTTATGGCCCAAGCTACAAAGATACACAAGCGCTTAAAAAAGCTCTGGATGATTTAGAAAATCAAGCCAAAAAGCTAGGCGCTGATTATGTCAGGGTAGAGCCTTTGGCGATAGATAAAAAGCAAATACTATCTAGCCTAAGCGGTTATAAAAAAACTGCACATTCATTCCAGCCAGTCATAACCCAATTAATCGATTTAAATCGGCCGTTCGAAGATGTCTTAAAAGATACAACTAAAACAAATCGATATCTATGGAAGAAAGCTCCGCAAAACGGTATAAAATTTAGCCAATCTTATAAATCAGCCGAGTTAGACAAGTTTTTAGAAATGATGAATGCTACATCAGCACGCACTAAGGCGGCATTTAAGCCAGATAGTTACTACAAGGCGCTGATAGACAGTTTCGGTTCTAAAAAGGCTGCTGGCGTTGCCTATGCTAGCGTAGATAACGATATTTTAGTAGGGGCAATATATATTGATGACGTTGAGGCTAAGATTAGATACTACTTGTTTGCCGGGTCTTTTGACAAAGCTCGTAAATATAGTGCCAATTCACCTCTTTTAATGTACCTAATAGAAGGCGCTAAAAAACGTGGTTTTAAGTATTTTGATTTGTTTGGAGTCTCGCCGATAGACGATGCTAATCACAGATGGGCAGGCCTAAGCAAGTTTAAGCGTTCTTTTGGTGGTTTTGAGGTTCGCTATAACGGTACTTATGAAAAGCCACTCAAAAAAGCCAAATATAAGGCCATGTCGCTTGCCAGAAAATTAGCTAAATAGATAAATCATTTCTCTAAATCCTACCCTTAACTCTATAATTAAGATATAAATGTTTGTAGATAAAGTAAAAGTAAATATACAGGCTGGTGATGGCGGTAGTGGAATCG
Source organism: uncultured Candidatus Saccharibacteria bacterium (assembly GCA_964539035.1). Taxonomy (GTDB): domain Bacteria; phylum Patescibacteriota; class Saccharimonadia; order Saccharimonadales; family CAIOMD01; genus CAZIHK01. The sequence continues at coordinate 8,753 of CAZIHK010000111.1, forward strand.
TCAGTTTCAGGCATGAAATCTATGTAGATAAAGGCGGACCCGACGGCGGTGATGGTGGCAATGGCGGTGATGTGGTACTGACAGCTAGCAATAATCAAAACAGCTTAGCAGCCTTTAGATACAATAAGCTGATTAAAGCCAAAGACGGCCAATCTGGCTCCAAAACCCGTAAACATGGCCGTAGCGCTGATGATTTAATCGTGCTAGTCCCCGTAGGCACTATGGTATTAGATGAAAATAATGTACCTATAGCCGACTTAACAGATGATTGCCAAACTTTTGTAATTGCAAAAGGTGGCAAGGGTGGTTTTGGTAATGCTCATTTCACTTCTTCTGTTAGGCAAGCGCCTAGGATTGCTGAAAAGGGCGAAAAGGGTTTTAGGGGTGAATTTATCTTTGAGCTAAAAGTTTTGGCCGATGTCGGTTTAATTGGACTGCCTAATGCCGGTAAAAGCAGCTTGCTAGCTAGCATTAGCAATGCCAGGCCCGAAATAGCCGATTACCCCTTTACAACGCTTATCCCGCATTTAGGTGTGGTTGATGTAGCTGGCCAATCGATATTATTTGCCGATATACCCGGTTTAATAGAGGGCGCAAGCCATGGTAAGGGCTTAGGTGATGAATTTTTACGCCATGTTTCGCGTTGCAAAGTGCTAGTACATTTAATTGACATAAACAGTAATGATATTGCCGCAGATTATAAAACTATCCGCCAAGAACTTGCCGATTACAGTAAAGAAATTGCTAAAAAGCCAGAAATAATAGCGCTAACTAAAATTGAGACGCTTAGCCAAGATCTTATCGATATGCAACTGCAGTTTCTAAAAGAGGCTATACCGCCAAAAACTAATGTCTATCTTATTTCGGCCTATGCCAAAAAAGGCTTAGATGATCTACTTTATGAATTAAAAAAGAAGATTAACCTTAAAACTCGTAAAAAAGCTGCAACAAAGCCATTATTGCCAGTAATACGCCTAGGCGAAGAACAAAGCTGGGTTGTTACAAAAATAAAAGCAGGGTATCTAATAAAAGGGGCAAAAATTGAGAAATTTGCCAACCGAACCGATTTTAAGAGTGACCAAGGCGTAACCCGTTTGCGCGACATCATGAAAAAGATGGGTATTATGCACCAGTTGCGTAAAGATGGTATCAACCCAGGCAATAAAATCATTATCGGTAATCCAAAAATTGCAGAGCTTGAATATTAATTGACAATATACATAAAAGGTAGTAAAAAATATATATGATTAGGGAGATAAAGAGCGCCTATGATGGTAACTATGCTATTCGTGGTGATACTAACGACGCTGATTGCATAATTGCCCAATCTTTTGGCTACAGAAATGAACATGGCATAAAGGCTCTTGACCCAGTAAATATTAAACTAGCTCGTTTTGTTCTAGAAAAAGCTGATGAACTTGATTTACGCACAATACTACAAGTAGAGGTAGCCGTTGCCTACCATGCGCTTAGTGCAAAAAAACCGACTTTTACTATAGACCAATCAAGAAATCCTATTAAGTATCTTGATAGTTGGGAAGTTTTAGAGCAATCGAAAGAACTTATGACAATATTAGATCTTGAGAATCCAATGATTGTAGCCCAAGCACATCACGTTGGCCGCGTTGCACTGCAAGCCGAAAAATTAGATATGAGCCCAATCGTTCCAGATGGTCTACCAGCTGATTTTGACGACAAATCTGAACAAAAGTGGACTCGGTCGAGAAATCTTTGGATCAGAAAAGAAATACCGGGCATGCCACTGCTAAAAGTTTTAGGCAAGCTTTAAAAAATTAATTTTGGGCATGATATGCTGTTAGCTATATATGGCTAACAGCTTTTATTTTTACGATTTAGAAACTAGCGGCATTAACTCGCGCAGCAGCCGAATAATGCAATTTGGAGGCCAGCGGACAGATTTAAATATAAAACCAATTGGCGAACCAGATAATTTTTTAATAAAACTTACACCCGATATTTTGCCAGAACCAGACGCTATTTTGATTACTGGTATTACTCCGCAAATAACTTTGCAAGACGGTATCAGAGAAGTTGAATTTCTAAAATATTTTCACCAGCAGATAGCCCTGCCAGATACCATATTTGTTGGGTTTAACTCTGTCAGATTTGACGATGAATTTGTAAGAAACCTAAATTACCGTAACTTTTTTGACGCCTATGAGTGGCAATGGCAACAAGGCCGTAGCAAGTGGGATATGTTAGATGTTTCACGAATGACAAGGGCACTTAGACCTGATGATATAAACTGGCCGTTTGCAAGTGATGGCAAACCTTCTAACAAACTAGATCTACTAGCTAAGGTGAACAACTTAGTGCACGACCAGGCTCATGATGCTTTGAGTGATGTAAATGCCACGATTGAGCTGGCCAAACTTATTAAACAAAAACAACCAAAATTATTTAGCTACCTGTTAAATATGCGCAACAAGCAAAAGATAGAGGAGCTAATAAGCAAGCCAGAAGCCTTTGTTTACAGTAGTGGCCGGTATGAATCAGATTATTTGAAGACCACAGTTGCAGTTTGTGTTGCTACCCACCCAACCCAAAAAGGTACCATTTTTGTTTACGATTTGCGCCATGACCCTAAAAATTTAGCTAAAAAAACGGCCGTTGAAATAGCAGATTTATTGTTTAAGTATAAATTCAATGAAGGCGAAGAGCGCTTGCCTATAAAGCAAATGCAATTTAATCATTGTCCAGCTGTAGCCCCTTTGAGTGTTCTAGATGAGGCTAGCAAAGAACGGCTTAAACTTGATATGAATATAATCGAAAAAAATGCCAAAGCATTAATGGCTCAAAGCGATTTGAGTAATAAGATACAAGAAGCAGTTAAAATAAATGAAAAAACTAAGCAAGTTTCATTTATCATTGATACTACAGATGTAGATTCACAACTCTACGACGGCTTTTTTAATGATAGCGACAAAAACAAAATGCGTACTGTCAGGGCAGCAGATAAAAACTCTTTAGCAGATTTGAACCTAGATTTTGCCGATAGCCGTTTAGATAAATTATTAATGCTTTATAAAGCTAGGCAATACCCCGAAAGTCTAAATCCAACCGAACAAACTGAGTGGGAAAAATACCGCAAGATTAGGTTGTTGCAGGGTGATGACCAGAGTAGTTTTGCCAGGTATTTTAAACGAATAAACGAGCTATCTCTTAAGGGCGATTTAACCCAAGATCAGATTTATTTGTTAGAAGAGTTAAAGCTCTACGGAGAGAGTATCGCCCCTATGTAAGATTGATTATAAAGCGATTAAATCAAAATAGTTTATTTTTGGAGGCAAATTTGGGTAGGGGTCAATTGACGCGGCTAACTTTTGAGCTAGGGGGTATATTTTATAAATAAATAATCCAAAAATAGTTGCCCAGCAAATAATAATAATACTTTCGAATGTTAGCTGGATATTTGTACCTGGTATGAGCCCTAACATAAAAAATTGCTGCGTTAGTATCTCTGGTCTGGCAGTATCTACGATCTGTTTTAAAGCTAAAATTGGGAATACTAAATCATGAAAACTAAATAATATCCACATTGCAAGGGCTCCTTTTAAAATACAATACTACCAATTATTATTAATAGCAAATATATTGTAAAATAAGCTTTAGCGGTTAATTTATCTTCTTAATTAAAATATAGTTTAGTAATATCTCGGCCATTGCGATAGCCAGGCAGCTAATGCCCAAACCGATGCTAAAAGCTGTTTCGATAATTACAATCAGCCATATTGCAACAATAAATAATACGAAGGCAATAATGTTATGGATATACTTGGCTATTTTATTGTTAGGGAACACTAACAATCTAATGTTTTTAGCGTACTTTTCGAAATGTTTAATCGCATTTTTTGCCCAATGATTATTAATAGATAATAGACCCAAACCTGCCAATATTAGCGGTATACCGCCAGGGCCGGGTAGCCAACCAATAGACAGCCCGGAGAGGATCAATAATACCCCTAAGACATCAAATATTATTCTTTTATAACCACCGGGTGATAGTTTCATGGCCCTTATATTGTAACTTGGTTTGACAATATATTTTTAACGGTAGTACAGTAGATATAAGTCTAAAGGTGGGTTAAGACAAACACAACTTGGGGGTAAAAAGTGGGGAAGCTTAACAAATATACAAATCACAGTAAAGATATTGAGCAATGCAAGCACGGCCATTGGAATATACACATTGCTCGCAGTTTGGCAGATGGCCAACCAGAGCTAGAGAATTGTCTTGGTTATATAGAAGAACATACTAGTGATTTTATAAGATACAAACCAATGGCTGAACTGTGTGTGAACTTAGTGCTGATGGGTAACGTTTTGCCTAAAATATTTGGCACAAACAAGTTCGAAAAAATCCCCAAACAAAGAGTTGAAAATTTTGAAGATGAGCTAAATGAGATATTTAGAGATAATCCAGACCATAGTATGCCTATTTTAGACCCAAACAGCCCTTTTAGTATTCATGGCAGCCAAAATAGATATCTTAGTTTGCAACTGGGTAGTGATAAAGATGATTCTCTTAATTATGATAGAAAAGTTATTACCGAGCATATAGTAGAAAATTATGATGTACGCAACTCCTTTTTACGGAATAACTTAATAAAATTAGACACTCATATTAGGCTTGGCACATTAGCAATAGATAAGCTTAGCCCCGAAGCGCAAGATTATATGATTAGGTTCCCTAGCGATTATATTGCTTGGAAAATAAAAAAAGATAGCCAATCTGCTGAACAATACCCCGGTCAACAGTTGCAACCTGTGCCCATAATGCCATCACATGTTTCTTTGAATGGCCTCAGGGCAGTTTGCGAAGACAAAGACAAATGGCAACTATTACACGCCTAACTCTAGTAAAACTGGCTGTTTTGTAGTACAATAACCGGCTGTCATGCAAGATATTATTCGCATCCAAGGTGCAAGGGAACACAACCTAAAAAACATTAGTGTTGATTTGCCTCGCAATAGACTAGTTGTCATCACTGGTCTATCTGGGTCGGGTAAATCTAGCCTAGCATTCGATACTATTTATGCCGAAGGCCAAAGGCGATATGTCGAAAGTTTAAGTTCTTACGCTCGTCAGTTTTTGGGCTTAATGGAAAAGCCAGATGTTGACCAAATTGATGGCCTAAGTCCAGCAATCTCTATCGATCAACGATCTACCAGCCGGAACCCACGCTCTACTGTTGCCACCGTTACTGAAATTTATGACTATCTCAGGCTTTTGTATGCTCGCGTTGGTATTCCACATTGCCCAATCTGTGGCAAAGAAGTAACTAGGCAAACTCAGACTGTTATCGTAGACCAGATTTCCAAAGATAACGCCAATGCAAAAATAGTTGTACTAGCCCCTGTCATTATAGATAAAAAAGGGGTTTTTGAGCATATCCCCGAGCAGTTTAGTCGTGTCGGTTTTGCAAGGGCGAGGGTAGACGGTGTAATTTATTCTCTAGATGAATTTCCAATATTAGATAAAGCCAAAAAACACCGCATCGATATTGTAGTCGATCGATTGGTTACAGACGAAAATGAAATAGGACGATTAAGTCAATCTGTCGAGCAAGCTTTAGACTTAGCCGAAGGGCGCATAATTATTTTTAATGCTGATAAAAATAAGGACATAGTCTACTCGCTTTTATACGCTTGCGATAATCATCCGGATGTAGCAATACCCGAATTAGAACCTCGCACTTTTAGTTTTAATTCGCCTCATGGTGCCTGCCCAGTTTGTACAGGCTTAGGTAGCCGATTAGAAGTAGACCCCGAGCTGGTAGTCCCAAACGGCCGGTTAACCATTGCAGAGGGTGCCATAAGACCTTGGAACAGGATCAGAATTGATAGTTGGTATTCTAAGAAACTAGAGGTTATGGCTGTCACTAATGGCTTTAGCATCCATGTGCCTACCGGCAAGTTAAGTGGCGAGCAGATGAATATGGTCTTATATGGTACGGGTAGCCGAATATACAATGTACCTCTTGGCGGTGGACGTCATTATGACACTACCTTCGAGGGTGTCATACCTAATCTAGAAAGACGTTATAAAGAAACCGAGAGTGATTTCATAAGGCGCGACATAGAAAAGTTTATGCAAGAACATCCTTGCCATGCCTGCGGTGGCAAGCGCTTAAAACCCGAAGTCTTGGCCGTCACCGTTGCTGGCAAGTCAATTGTGGATATATGCGAATTTTCTATTGATGAAGCTGCTGATTTTTATAAAACTCTTAAACTCGGCATAACCGAGGCTATTATTGCCAAACAAATACTAAAAGAAGTATCGGCCAGATTAACTTTTTTACAGGATGTTGGCCTAAACTATCTTAGTTTGACAAGAGGGGCAGCTACTTTAAGCGGTGGTGAAGCACAGCGCATTAGGCTTGCGACCCAAATTGGCTCTGGCCTAACTGGTGTTTTATATGTTTTAGATGAACCATCCATTGGTTTACACCAACGTGATAATAAACGATTAATAAATACCTTAAAACGATTACGTGATTTGGGTAATACAGTAATAGTCGTAGAACATGACGAAGAGACCATCCGTACAGCAGATTATTTATTGGATATTGGCCCTGGGGCAGGTATACACGGTGGCGAAATTGTTGCCATTGGTACACCGGCGGAAGTTGCCGAAGAGCCAAAAAGTATTACTGGCCAGTATTTGTGTGGCAAGCTAACCGTAAAAACTCCTACAAAAAGGCGTAAAAAAAGTGGCAAATCGCTTTTGATTAAAGGCGCCCGTGAAAATAACCTAAAAAATATAGATGTCGAAATCCCACTTGGCCAAATGGTAGTGGTAAGCGGAGTAAGCGGGTCTGGCAAGTCGAGTTTGATAAACGATATTTTAGCTAAAGAATTATCAGCAAGATTGCACAGGGCCAATACTGTACCAGGTCATCATGATGAAATATTGGGTATAGAGCAACTAGATAAAGTAATTATTATTGACCAATCACCAATTGGCCGTACTCCGCGTAGCAACCCGGCAACATACACGGGCTTATTTACCCCAATACGCGAACTTTATGCATCTACCCCAGAGGCCAAAATACGCGGTTATAATCCAGGTAGATTTAGTTTTAATGTTAGGGGTGGTCGTTGTGACAATTGCTCGGGCGATGGGATCATAAAAATTGAAATGCATTTTTTGCCAGATGTTTATGTGCCATGCGAAGAGTGTAAAGGCAAACGATATAACCGCGAAGCACTAGAAATACACTATAAAGGCAAGACTATTAGCGACATTTTACAGATGACTTGTGAGCAAGCATTAGAATTTTTTGCAAATATACCATCAATAGCACGCAAATTACAGACTCTGGTGGACGTTGGTTTGGGCTATATAACCTTGGGGCAATCGGCCACTACCTTAAGTGGCGGTGAAGCCCAAAGAATCAAACTAGCCACTGAGCTTTCACGTCGGCCGACTGGGCGTACTTTATATATCCTAGACGAGCCAACAACCGGTCTGCATATAGCAGATGTTGATAAATTACTGGGTGTATTACATGCACTAGTAGATGCCGGTAATTCAATGGTGGTTATAGAACACAATCTAGATGTAATAAAATCGGCTGATTACTTAATAGATATGGGCCCCGAAGGAGGTGACGCTGGTGGCTATATTATTACTACAGGTACCCCAGAACAAGTCTCTAAACATAAAGACTCTTACACCGGTCACTTTTTAAAGAATTTGTTGTAACGAAGTCGCAAATGCTTTTTTATATGCTCGCGCGATTTTGGTTCTTTCCAGATATGCCAAAAACTAATTGCAAAAGTTAAAATTGTTACTAGTAATACCACAGGCAGTATATATTTATCGATATTAAAGAACTTGCCCAAAACTTTACCTGCCCAATAGCCAATCATGGTTATAATACATACCCATAATAATGCACCGATAGTGTTGTATGCCATAAATAGTCGGTAATTCATTTTACCAATGCCCGCAATTAAAGGTGCTAAAGTCCTAACTATTGGTATGAAACGGGCAATTAAGATGGTTTTACCACCATGTTTTTTGTAAAAAGCCTCTGCATATTCAACATTTTGCTTGCTAAAAAGTAGGGCCTCTTCACTTTTAAATATTCTTGGGCCGCTTCGTTTACCGATTTCATAACCAACCATATTGCCAATCAAGGTGCCCAAAAATAGCACAAAAAGAGTTACACCTAAGTTTAACCGCCCTTGAGCCGCAAAAAAACCAGCAGCAAAAAGCAATGTATCGCCTGGTAAAAAGAAACCAATTAATAGACCTGTCTCTGCAAACAAAATTAGAGCCAAAGCTAAAAGTCCCCCAGTTTCGACTATCCTATCTAGGTTAATTTCACGAGTTAACAAAAATACAGCTAAAGCTATGCATATTATTAGCAAAACTAGTTTTATGGTTTTCTTCACTAAGCTAAATTGTAACACGCTAGTCTTCTATGAACCCGCCAGATTGATGTGCCCATAATTTGGCATATGTCCCATTTTTATCCAATAGAGTTTGATGTGTGCCTTGCTCGGTTATGTTTCCGCCATCAAGAACAATAATTCTATCAAGTTTTTGGATAGTACTTAACCGGTGGGCAACAACTATTGCAGTGCGGCCTTGCATTAATTTCCACAGCGCGTCTTGTATTAACTTTTCGCTTTCGCTATCAAGTGCACTAGTTGCTTCGTCTAACACTAAAATTGGCGAGTTTTTTAACATTGCTCGAGCTATGGCCACCCTTTGTCTTTGTCCGCCGCTTAATTTGACACCTCTTTCACCAACCATCGTGTTATATCCTTCAGGCAGTTTATTTATAAAATCATCGGCATGAGCTCTTTTGGCAGCTTCTATTATCTCTTGCGTTGAGGCACTGGGTTTCCCGTATCTAATATTATCGAGCAAACTGCGATGAAACAGAATTGGTTCTTGCGGAACATAAGTTATGGCTTGCCTTAGATCGGTTTGTTTTAATTTGGCAATATTTTGGCCATCAATTGTGATTTGACCGGCATCAATGTCGGCTAATCTTAGTAGAATTTTTGTCAGCGTAGTCTTACCACCACCGCTGGGTCCGGCCAAGCCAACTTTTTCCCCGGCTTTTACATCTAAATTAACGTTTCTAAAAAGTGGGTCGTTATCAAGAGCGTCTTTATGGCAAAAAGAAACATCTTCGAAATTTATTGAGCCGTCTTTAATACTGCATACTAAAGCATCTGGTGTATCTGTTATCTCTGGCTCGGTATATAAAATCTCGGTCATTTCTGCAGAGTCCGCAAAAGCACTCTCGACTCGTCTTACCATTCTTGGCACGTTCCAGAGGTTATAGATAACATTACCGGTGTAGAGTTGTACTAATACTAATTGCCCTAAATCTATTTTGTGATTTGCAACTAAATAAAGCGATAACCAAAAAACAACAATTTCAAAAACAATTGCCAGTAGACCTTGCCAAGCAAAAATAATTTCACCGATGCCCCAGTCCCAGTATTGTGAATCAGCAAGTTTTTGGGTAATTCTATTAAATTGCTTGGTCTCGTATTTTTCGCGGGCAAAGTATTTAATATTCGACATATTGGTAAGATTGTCAGCAAGCCTAGCAGCTGTCTCTTATACACATCTCCGAGCCCACGAGACTAAGGC
>CAZIHK010000112.1:0-2623 GCA_964539035.1 uncultured Candidatus Saccharibacteria bacterium
AACTTGATTACCCAGCTGCTCCACCACTATTAAATCTTGTTCCAACCCCACAAAAAGAAACAGAAAATGTAGAGTCGGCAATATTGATCGATGAAAAAATCAATAAATATGCTAAAGATTGTAATCTTACTCTTGCAAAACCTGATGAATTTATAGATCAGGTTTACAATGACGAAAATTATGACCAGATATTAGATTCGCTCAATGGCTATTTTGCTAATTTCGATATTAAAATTAGTACCTTAAAAGAGTTAGACCAAACCGCAAGCAAATATGGCCTGCACGAGAGGGCAATCTTAACGGATGAATATATTGATGAGTATGTGACTACGAAATACTTAAAAGAGAGCGTAGTCACGCTAATGAATAATTTACGTTATGTGCCGGTAGAATATATGAAACTTGCAGGTATAGAAGAAATCGTAATTGTTAAAGCATTTGGCGACAAAGTACCGAGTGTAATTAAAAGCCCAGTAAGCGGTAACGCTGCTGTTGGCGGTATAGCTGCGCTCGAAGATAATAAAGTATACGTTTGTGTTTATAGTTTTGGGCATAGTAGCTCTAGTACTGATATAACTCTGCACGAAATAGGCCATTACATCCACCGTGCTATTTCTAAAAACAACCGGTTTAATGATCAATTTACATATTTAAATCCAGATGGTTTCAAATATAACGATTTCTCAAGTTACGAACAACACAAAGATGCTGTGATGTGCGCATATGGTGCAAATAGTCAGCCAGAGGATGTAGCTACTATTTTGCAAGAATTCGACAGCGGTGGCCCAGACGAAGCCTTTTATGCTAGCCAAGTTGTAAAAGATAAAGTAAGGTTAGTAATCGCAAACTTAAATGAACGTGTAGGCGGCGATATTGCCAAATATTATGGTTTACTAGAGTCATTGGAGTATTAGATGAACGATTTAAGACAAGCTAAAAGTGGGTTAAAGATATCTGGCATAATATTGTTAATTAGTGCGATGGTACTTATTGCCACTGGTTATAACCGGGTAACAATAATATTGCTCTGGATATTTGCACCAATTATATTAGTCAGTTTTATACTATTTTTTCTTTTTTTATACAGAATGTATAAACTAAACCAAAAAAAGGCAATTGATAAAAATTGACATGAGTGCAATAAAGACGCAAAATAATATTGTTAATTTTAAGGAGTTATAAAAAGTTGACAGGCCTAAATCGTAAGAAACTAAATAATCTTCATCAAGAAGCTTTAGATCGTAATAATACTATCAATTCGATGGTAGAATCCAAAGAGGTAGACAACTTCCAAATTGCCTCTAATATTTTAGATAAAGAGGAGCTAGTTAAACCTAGCTTGCAGAGGCCGGGTGAATTTTATAAAACTTTTTATGAGGGTATAAAGCATAAACCAATAAGGTCAATGCTTGGTGCTGCCGCTCTAATCCCTGCTGGTATTTTATTAGATACAGCGGTTGCAAAATACAATAGTATACAAGCTGGTTTAGAATCAAGCCAGGCAGATACAAAATCATTGGCTGTGACTGCTATGACGATGGGTGTAGCAGCGATAGCTTTATCATTGGGCACACTTTCGACAGTCTACGAAGAAGGCGCTAAAAGACGAATTACCGAGATCCAATAAAAGCTAAATATTAATTTGCGGTTTGTTTTTTAATAAAATCTTGCCTCATTTGCTCTATGGTGTATTTATCGCTATCAAAGGTCGTCAATTCTCTAAACAATTTACCCAGGGGTTGTAGCTTAGCCTTGTCAATTAATTTTGGCTTATCGTTCACGACCAAGCTAACACCGAGCAATTTAACACTACTGGGCGCTTCGGGGGTTGGTTTATCACCAAAAGCTTTGTAGTATTTATTAATAGCAACTTCAAAAGCCCTGCCCATTCTGTCGAAACCAGTAGTAGACTGAAAGCACAAATCTCCCAAATCCTCGTTACCAAAATAAAAATGCATATATTCTGGTAAATCAAAATTACCCTCGCTACCACTTAAATAACCAGAGTATCTTACAGAATTGGCCAAATCACGAACCTCTTTTTGGTATTTCTCTCTCATTTGTTTTAATAATATCCGCACATTGCCCAGCTCTTCGGGGTCTTCTAACTTTGAATTATTTGGGCCAAGTACCAAGGCTTCGTTTTTATATCCAACAAATTGGCAAATGGGCAGGTCAATAAAATCCACACCTTTTGATTCTTTTTTTACAACCGCATATGTATCAACCTGATCTTTTATGTGGCTTATAAATAGGCTGGTTCTGATGTGCTCTGGTTGCCTGGCATCTGCATATTTTACAGGGAAGTTGGGGGTGCATAAAAAGTTTGCTTCTGCTAATGGGTCAGGCTCGGCATATTGCTCAAACAACGTCTTAACTGCACCAAAAATTTTTTGGGGCTGGTGTAAAACTTGGTTTTCTTCATAAGTAAGTTGATCTATAGGGTCTTTATCAAAGTCAACCAATGCATCTGCATATAGATGTCTTAGATATTCGTCTTGGTCTTGATATTCGAAATTCATTTTTAACCTCTGATTTGTATAATTTACATATAATTTAATTGTTGTGCAAGCATAAGTAAAATGACATAGTTTGTTAGACGCCAACCTCTGTAAACAAACGT
>CAZIHK010000113.1:0-3837 GCA_964539035.1 uncultured Candidatus Saccharibacteria bacterium
CATTCCAACAGCACACTCTACGTGTGACTTCGTCAGCACGTGGCGTTCGGCTGGCCTACCGGCCACAGTCTGTTGGCAATGAAGTAACTGATATTGGACGTAACCAATCTAAAATCGAAGAGTCTTGTTTTTAAAGTAGCGCTGATTGATAATGTTCGGAAACTCTAACAAGAGGACATTTTACGCAACCATAATCAACCAAGTTCATCACCACCTGGTTCAATACAAATGGATGTGCCGGTATTTAGTCCCCGCAATACAAAAACGGTATTTTAGACTGATGATCCAAATAAGTCAGAAACTTGTCATACCGATTGAACCATATCTATAGATACGGTGAATGAGGTATGGCTGTTTCTGGCTATTTGGGCGCAGTATAAAAGATTGTATTTGTATTGTGGTGACTATAAAGCCGAACGCCACGTGCTGACGAAGTCACACGTAGAGTGTGCTGTTGGAATGAACGTAACTGATATTGGGCGGTAGAATGATTAAGATGGTTACTCAACCAAATTGGTATCACGCAAATTGTATTTTGTCACTCGCCACATATATAAACAAACACCGACAATGACGGCATAACAAATAACAACTCCCCACCAGGTCAGATTAACTGTACTAGTCACCCATGGCAAACTAGCCAAATATTCAGTCACTGTGACCATATAATGCAACAACCACGTTGCAGGCAAACCAATAAATACCGCAAACGGCGGAAAAACCAGACTACCAACACCAGCAATAAAAGTTAGCAACATGGCGATTGGAACCAAAGGCAAAACCAACAAATTAGCCACAATTGCAACGTTTGATAATTGCCCAAAAGCAGAGATAATAATTGGTGCTGTAACTATTTGTGCTGACACCGTTTCACCCAAAACCTGACCAATAAAACCTGGTTTTTTATCACCAAATAAATAGCGTTGCAACAGTGGCGCCATTATCATAACACCAGCAAAAGCCGCAAACGACAATTGCCAACCCAAGTCCCCCCACGCATAACTGGGGTTAACCAATACAGTAACTGCAATCGCGATTGACAGCAGTACAATCGGATGAAATTTGCGCCCATAATACCAAGCCGCTAAACTTAGCCCCGCCACCAACCCAGCCCGTGACATACTCGGGCTCATACCGGTAATTGCAATAAAAAATACAATCATCAGACTAGCCGACAAAGCCGCTAAATATTTAGATATTTTAACAAATAATCGCCTGGCTAGTCGTACTAATATCGTTAAATTATAGCCACTGGCAACAATAATATGAGTTAGCCCTGCCAGTTGTAGTGCTGTTAATAAATCTGTTGGTAATGCTCGACGCTGACCAACTAGATAACCAATACCTAAACTTGATTCGGGGTTTGGTATTGCCATCCGTATCGCATCGGCAAACCAATCCCTAACAACTCGCGCTATATCACCTGGCTGAAGATTAAATATTTGGTCAATCTTTGCACGATACATAACTGCTGAAAAATTGCCAAATCCTGGCAACAAAGTACCACTAATTTGAAGTATGTCACCGCGCTTAATGTCGGCATCGGCTGATGTTATCCACAACACACCAGGGAGTGACCTTTTACCCATCATTATATTATCTAATCTGATAATTATTTGATTGGCCGAACCAATATCAACATCCTCTTTGACACTGCCTTTAATTGAAATTGATTTACCATACAAAGGTTTATACTGCGAAAGTTCAATTTGCGATATAGAACCTCGCCATAACCCAAATAATATGCCTCCAATAATAACTAGCGGCATAAGATAAATATATTTTCGCCAAAAAACAATTGATATTAATATTAGCCCAATAGCCAATACTACAATCGATGATGTGAATGAAAATAAATTATATTTTGCTAAAAATATGCCAACAAATATGCCAACGCAACAAACAGTAATCAACCACGATATATGAATTTTACGCTTTAGAAGCCACCAGTTCATAATGATAGTATAGCAGAAGCTTAGTAATACCTGAGTTTAGACCACAACCGCGGGTGACTTCGCCGTACGGCGAACCGCAGACTTGCGGGTCTCACTCCCGACACCCCTAAGGCGTGTCGCAAATTCAAGTCAACAAGAACTTTCCAAATAAAAACACCTACACAAAGGTAGGTATTTTTATTTGGAGGGACCAGTGAGACTTGAACTCACGACACCCTGCTTAAAAGGCAGGTGCTCTAACCAGCTGAGCTATGGTCCCAAATTATTAATGAGAGACACCATGTCATCCGACATAGCTACAGTGTCTTTTACACTGTAGAAATATACCATTAATAGGGGTGGTTTGTCAATGTTTATGATGTTTACTAGACAAATGTGCAGGTTTGGTCAAAAACAAATCAACAACCGCTACAATTAATCCGATACCAATAATCATATTCTTATTATCAAATAGCCACCTGTAAATGTCCGCACCAATACCTTGTGGCATCAAAACATGGGAAAGTGGTTCAATCAAAAACGCAATGGCCAGCAACGTAAATAAACAAGCCCCAATAATCCTACCAACTAATGTTTTATACGTATTTCCATGAAATAATAAAACACCAGCTGGCAGCAACACTATCAATGACGAAACGGCAGAAGCGGCCAAAGGACTATTTGGGATACCGAACAAACTGGCTACCAAATTTGCATCATATTCCCAAATACCACTCAATATTGAACCTGCCGCTAGTGCAAGTCCCAATAAACCAAATCGTCTTTTTGTAATAAACGTAGCCATAAACAAGGCAACGGCTATGATTATGTATATCAAAATTATTTCCATACTATTATTTTATTACCTGTGAATCTATTTGAAAAATCGCCACACTATTAATTTTTATGGCTTTGCTATCAACAGTGCCAAATGGTAATTGTACAATATATTTAGCCGGTGTTTTTGGTGTATATGTTATGCCTTTTGAATCTTTTGGTGAAACGTTTTTGACAATGAAAATAACTTTTTTAGACTTATCTAACCAGACTATATCAATTGGAATAGTCGTATTATTCATATTAACCCCCCATTCACTTTCAGTTGGGAATGCCATTAATATTGCTTGATCGATAGCGATCTCTTTGATGCCAGATAATCCTTTTGTCCTATCGACATCATTCGAAACAATTGTAGTTTTGAAAATTCCATCACCAAGACGTAATTCAGTAGACGGTTTTAGCAGGTTCGGTAAAACAAACATCAAAAACGTAGTCCCAACAGCCAATAATACGCCGGATATAATTAAAGTTGTGCTTAAATTACCCGACATCGATTGCCTATTAAATATCATAAGCATAGTATAACAGAGAGTCTGAATCTATGCGCCAACTTTGTCTTTTTTGTTGCGACGCTTGGCATTAATTTCAATATACTCAATTATTTTTGTTGCTACATCACGTTTTGTAATAATCTCTGGAGTCTTTATGCTGGCCGATGAATTAACCTCTAATACTAACGGACCTCTATTGCTTCTCATCATATCTACTCCACAAATTGGTAGCCCCATGACCCTTGCGGCTTTGATAGCTGTTTTTATTTCTTCGTCAGTCATTTTTATTATTTGGCCAAATCCACCCTGATGAGTATTGCTACGAAAATCATCATCCAAACTTTGCCTTTTTATGCTTGCCACGACTCGGCTACCAACAACTAAAGCACGAATATCTTCGCCAGCTGATTCTTCAACAAATTCCTGAACCAAAAAGTTAACGCCTTCTACATAAAAAGCTTGCATTACTGCCTTGGCTGCTTTGGGTGTTTCCGCCAATACTACACCATTGCCATGTGTGCCTCTAGCAACTTTTATGATAGGTGGCGTGCCACCAGCCAGCGACAAAACAT
>CAZIHK010000114.1:0-4071 GCA_964539035.1 uncultured Candidatus Saccharibacteria bacterium
GTATAATAATAGCAGTAGGCTAACTACGGCATATTATTTATATGGCATCAATAAATCCAAATTACACAATACTATTACTCGAAATCCCAAAAGCCAACGACAAAAAAGAGTTGGCCGCCGAGCAAATGTTTGCAGCTTTGCATGGCATATTAAAGCCACGCAATGAAATCAAGGGCTTAGGGCTGGCAGGGCAAGACCATATTAGCTTTGAAATAGCATCTATCGGACAAAGGATTAGATTTTATGTATGGCTGCCAAAACAATTACAAGCTTTCGTAGAAGGCCAAATATATGCCCAATACCCAACTGCTCAAATATCAGAGCTAAATGAAGACTACGCAAGCCGAATTATGCCACAATCTGTAATATACTCTACAGAATTAACACTTACAGATCACGAAACTATACCAATAAAATCTTTCCCCAGCTTTGAAGTCGACCCCTTAGCAGCAATTACTGCAACGCTTGCAAAATTAGAGCAACCCAACGAAGAAATGTGGGTTCAGGTAGTTGTAAGGCCAATTAGCGACGATTGGCACAAACAAAGCTCTAAAATGGCAAAACGTATCAAGAGCGGTCGGGGAAGTTGGTCAAATTTTGGCAGTAGTGGGCTTAACTATTTTGTGCAGGCACTTGGAGCTTTGTTTAGACCACCCGAGATGACAGCCACAACAAGTACTTCTGAGCTATCCGAAAGAGACAAAACAAGAGTGACTGCGATTGAAGAGAAAAGCCGAAAACTGGGATACCAAGTTAAAGTCCGTATAATATATACTGGCAATGACCAACCAGGTGCAAGGCTGCGAATGCAAGCAATGGTAGGGACATTTAAACAATTTAATACTACGAATCTAAACGGATTCCAGAGTAAATTTGCTAGTTTTGAACCATCAAAAATTGCTGATTATGCAGAGAGAAAATTTATAGACAGAGGATTCATACTAAATATTGAAGAGCTAGCCAGCTTATATCATTTGCCTCACACAAGCGTCGAAACTCCCAATATTGTTTGGGCTACCACAAAAACTGCAGAACCACCATCTAATTTGCCATCATATGGCCAATATCCAGAAAACGAGATTAGCTTATACGGAATGACTAATTTTAGGGGCAGCAATACAATGTTTGGTTTATTAAGAGCAGACAGAGGCCGTCATGTATATGTACTGGGTCAAACTGGTACTGGCAAGACCGGCATACTTGAGCTATTAACTCTTTCTGACATATTTTATGACCAAGGTTTTGCGGTTATTGACCCACATGGCGACTATGCTGTACATATGCTCCAGTTTATACCTGAAAGAAGGATGAAAGACGTAGTATACTTTAATCCGGCCGATACTGATTACCCAATAGGTTTCAACCCACTAGAGATAACTGATTCAGTTAGCAAGGGCCAAGTGAGCAGTGAGCTGATAGGTGTTTTAAAAAGGCTATTTGACAGTTGGGGCCCAAGGTTAGAATACATTTTACGTTTTACGCTGTTAGCATTAATTGAATACCCTAACGCGACCATGTTAGATATTAATCGAATGCTAACAGAAAAAAAATTTCGTGATGATGTAGTCTCTTATATTGACGACCCAGTTGTAAAAAACTTTTGGATTAGCGAATTTGCTAGCTGGAACGAAAAATTTGCCACAGAAGCGGTTGCCCCAGTATTGAATAAAGTTGGTGCATTTACGGCTAATCCAATTATCCGCAACATTATCGGCCAACCAAAAAGCACTTTTAATATCCGAAAAATAATGGACGAAGGTAAAATATTTATTGTTAATTTATCTCGCGGTCTTATTGGTGAGGATAATGCATCTGTTTTGGGATCTATGATAGTTACAAAAATTCAGCTAGCAGCGATGAGCAGGGCAGATATACCTGATATTAATAATCGAAGGCCATTTTACCTATATGTTGATGAATTTCAAAACTTCGCAACCGAAAGTTTTGGTGTAATACTTAGTGAGGCGCGAAAATACGGCCTAAATTTAACAATTGCTAATCAATATATATCTCAGATGGAAGAGCATGTCAGAGGAGCTGTATTTGGTAATGTAGGTACAATGGTGACCTTTAGAGTAAGCCCTGATGATAGCCCATTTTTGAGCAAGTACTTTGAGCCAGAATTTGAGGCTGCAGACTTGTCTAAATTTCATAATCGAGATTTTGTAAGCAGTATGAGTATAAATGGTGAAAAAGCAGTAGCTTTTTCTGGTAGAACATTAAATATACCGGCTACAACGTCAGATTTAAGTATAGATATAATCCAGCAAAGTCGTAAGCTTTACGCCACTGATAAACCTACTGTAGAATCTGCGATTAGAGAGGCAACAACGCCTATTAGCACACAAGTTATTAGGGAGACTCGACAAAACATTGCCAATAAACCACCGCTAATTAAAAGAGTCCCCCATATACCTTTACAAGCAATTGATGTTGAAAGCATACATACACCAAAACTAAGCGAATCACAAAAAAGAAGAAGACGTCGAAAACGCAATTTAGCTGATGATTCTGCAATCTCCAAAGTATCACATACAACCAACCAAGAATTAGTGCAGAATGATACCATATTACACATTAGGTGACCTGCAACAGTTTTCAGTTAAAAATTATATGAACAATTTGCGAACTGTTTAATTGCTTAAATACTAGGCTAGATATTTCATTGTGATATAAAATATAGACTACAAAGAGCAGGATGATGGAGCATACATACAACAAGTACTATTTTAAATTCTTTATTTAGTAATAGAATTAAATAATAGGTAGTTGATAATTGATTAGGGCACTATTCTATAAAAATTATACTACGTCGCACAATATACCTTTTACGACTTTGCTATAGATACAAAAGTTGATTAGTATTACACCCCCAATAGGGCACTTTATCTTCATAATTGGTATGATGCTAATGTGCTACTGCCATATGTACACCCAGCTGTTTACTACACTTACTAGCAATCGGCACAATAACAACATAGCTAAATTAGACTAATTAGTTATCCACAAGCATTTGCTTTTATTGCATTATTATTAACACGTTTGTTTTATCCCTGCTTTACCTGTATTATGGGTATTTGCTATTTTTGCCAAATTATATTATTAATATCTTTTTTACAAACACCAAGTATGCATATTAATTATGTACAAATTACGAACATCAGGGTAATAGGGGTTTATTTGTAATATACTTTTTCAATTAGTCTAACATCAATATATAAGGCTGGCGAGTTACCGAGCTCTATTAGTTTTTTCTGTGTAGCTATCATTGCCCCGTATTGCGTACCTATAGTTTCATCTAATAGATATCTTACTTGGTACCCCCTACCCGGCTCTTTTACTAACACTTCGTGCGGAATATTATTGATTGTGTAAATTACACCTTTAATGCCGTTCTTTTCATATTGAAAGATAAGACTGTTTAGAGCAGTAGCCTCATCAGGTCTTAAAAACTGCCCCCCTGCCTTAGCTTCAACTCCTGACTGATTAGCTATTATCGGTAATAAAGTGGTATTTATATCTGTTTGTGAAGTAAGCAACAGCACCCTGCCCCTATTACTCAAAATGTAGTTTTTGCTGTTATTCTGCGCAAAAACAGCCATTGGTTCTGCAAGAGTTACTTTTACCTCTGGTTTATGCCCAATTATAGAGCTTTTTACAATAACTGATTGAGCTTCGGGTAATGCTTTGGAGATTTCTGATTCTAGAGTATTTGATTGCAACAATGGTTTTAATTGATTTCGAATATCTTTGCCAAATACTTCAGAAACAATCTTTTGATAGTCAGTTTTCTGTCTATAAGCAGTACCAATTAAACTTATATATGGAGTGTCACCTAAGGTAAAAAGATATCCAACCAAACAAATTACAGCAAAGCCAACAAACATGCTAAACCAGAGCTGCTTAATATTACTCAGTTTCCTTTTCCTGATTGTGTCATCTTGTATCATATTGCTACTACGTTCAAAATTATCAAGCTGTTTGCGACTTGCCGTGTAATAAGAAATAACTTTTTGGTTGTCTATATGTTCAACTTTTGATCTAACTTGACCTTTGTCCCTGTCTCTTATA
>CAZIHK010000115.1:0-2604 GCA_964539035.1 uncultured Candidatus Saccharibacteria bacterium
AACCTTGGCGCACCCGTCAGTTTGATACAAAAAACAAAAGGTTTTATTAACGAAAGTATTCGTCTGGTTGGTGACAAGCCGTCTGAACAAGAGATCGCGGAGTTTTTGAAACAATTTCGTAAGCGAAAGCCCGATGAGGTCAGACTCTTAGCGGGTTTTGCATTAGACGGTTTCTTACCGACGTCAAATGGCCTCATGCCGGTTGATCCCGAAATAAGCCGTGGCGAAAGTGAAGCCTATGAACAAGCTGAGATTTCTATAGACGTAAAAAGAATCCTAGGTTCGCTGGCAGGTAGGGATATGGAAGTTATCCAATCAAGATTCGGTATAGGAGACAATAGGCCGTCTACTCTTGACGAAATTGGACAAAAAATTGGTGTTCAGAGGGAGCGAGTTAGGCAAATTGAGGCTATAACACTGGCTAAACTGAGGTATAACGGGCAGCGAATCGGATACCCGGTTGATGATGGTAAGGTATCAAGATTCCGAGAAAGATCAGAATATGTACGACATTCCATAATAGGTGCAGATAATTGGACTGTATTTTACAAAGAACGTCTCGACAGGTACGGATCAAACGTATACGATGATTTTTTCTCCGGCAGAATTAATCCGGATGATGTTCAGGATGTGTATAACTGTATGTTTCATATAGAATCGCTTGGCTTTTTAAAGAAAATGCAGCTTAATCAACAGGATCACATAAAGTATTATGGCAACACTACTCCGCTATACAAAGTGGACGAAAGTCAAATTGAACAATGCGTCAAAGATGTTACTAATGAACGTTGTGCCAATCAATCCGATGCAATGAAAATGACATTAGATTTGTTGAACCGAATGAGAGATAGCCTTCATGAACACACTAAAGGTGGCCACGGGTATATACATCAAAATCCTGATGTTTGGCTTCGTGAATTCGCAGAAAGTTTATTAGATTAGTTATTGAATGTATGGCTGGGGTATCAAGTTGCTTCATATTTAAAATTGTTCTAAATCATTAAAGTATACGGATTTCTTCCCACCGAAAAGTAGTAGAATACACAACATCGTCATAAGATACACAAAAAGCTAGTGTTGCATGTTTTTGACAAGTATGCAGAATGCTTATGCTGTACTATTATTTGACAGGTGTGATATCTTGAAGGCGCACACGAATAATTTATTAACGGAGGATCAGTTATATGATTAGAAGTTCCACGTCTATAAAAATCGTAACCTTTTATGTAGCTATAGGATCGCTGATCCTATTAGCTCCCATTGCATCAGCCGCAACGGCGGATGTGTCTCAAGTTGAGAATTTCATCCGCGACATCATCAAAGTCGTCGCAGGATTAGCCGGTCTCATAGCGACCGGCTTTTTTGTTATTGGCGGCTTTGGCTATATAACCAGTTCTGGTAATCCAGAACATCTAGATCGTGCTAAACGAACACTGCTTTGGTCAGCTATTGGCCTCGCCATAGTCATCGCAGCTTTTGTCATTAGCAATATTATCGTTGCAATCGCCACTAATTCGTTCGGAAGTTAGGAGTAGTATATGATAAACCACCTCACCATGAGTTTGTCACTCATGGCTGATTCGTCAGGTGCACTCACGGCAATACACAACTACGTTACGCCAACGATGCAGATGCTCACCGCAATCGCGGGGATTGCCAGTGTCTTCTTCATCGTCTACGGGGGCATTCTTTATATGTCAAGCACCGGTCGGCCAGATAAGCTTGATCAAGCTAAGCACGTTCTAAAAAATGCATTAATTGGCTTGGTGATTGTTCTGGCGGCAGGGGCGCTTACTGCGATACTAAATGGAGCAATAACTCATAGCTTGCAACCAGCCAGTGCAACTTTACCAAGTCTTACGGCTATTGAGCCAGCTACGCCTAGTAATGGGCTTGTAGACATTCTAATTGGCGCTATAACAGGATTCTTGAATACAATTATTCAGACAGTTGCTACACCATTTCTTGAGGCTCTTAACTTCTTTACTAAGGCAACACCATTAATGAGCGAAAATCCGAGTGTTTTTAATCTTTGGGCAGTCATAGTTGGTATTACAGATGTTCTATTTACTGTAGTTGTGGCATTGATTGGCTTTCATGTGATGAGTGCATCGACCTTCGGCCTTGACGAGATTGAATTCAAGCACTTACTACCAAGACTTGCTTTGATATTTTTACTTCTCAATACCTCGATCTTTATTATTGATGGCTTTATTGAACTGTCGAATGTTTTAATTAATGCCGTTTGGCAGATCGGGGGGAGTTCGTCGGTTTGGGACTCACTAACAGCAATCGTCAAAGAATCTGGTGGACAGGGCGTTGCAGCTCTGCTGATCATGATAGTGTTCCTGATATTCTCGTTTATCCTACTAATTTACTATGTCGGCCGTATTGTAACTTTGTTTATTGGTGCTGTTTTGTCACCGCTAGTTCTTCTGCTTTGGTTGGTACCTGGCTTTAGGGATTTTTCAGAAACAGCCATGAAGACTTATCTTACTACTATCTTTGTACTTTTTATTCATGTCGTGATCTTAACGCTAGCGGCCTCGCTATTTGTTGGCATGTCGGCGACAAATAATACTAATGTGCCAAATGTCTTAATGT
>CAZIHK010000116.1:0-3404 GCA_964539035.1 uncultured Candidatus Saccharibacteria bacterium
GTTAATAAACTCTTCAAAAGCCAGAGCTTTTTATAGCGTAGCCTGAAGCCTCTGAGTCCAAAAAGCAACAAAACTCTGTACGCTTACCGCTGACTGAAGCTCAAGTTTCTGTAATTGCTCTGCTGTTTGATGACGCGTCGATTGCGCCCATCCTAAACGCTCAAAGCCATAAGCGAGACCAGCGCGAAGTTCCGGAAATGGTTGCCACATATCCTCGCTTATTCCATCATCAGGCGCCACCACCGAATCGGCTCCAGCAACAGCTGCGAGTAACGAATAGATGCTTTTCGTGTCATAACTGATAAAAGTTTTCACTCGACGAAAAATTTCTCCAATTTCAGAGTGACTTTTGCCATCTATCTGAATTGAATTGGTTACATCATGAATCGCTTTTTTACCGGTCCCTTTCCGAACAAGATAAGCAGTTCCTTCACGCTGTTGATCTGCTAGTGCTGGTTTATAGTGATCCCAAGGGATATAAAAAATACTCAAAAGCTGATCAGAAATTTCTATCCAGGGCATAGGTACTGCATGATGCATTTCTAAATAGCGAAAATGCACCTCACCTGGCTCATAGTAAACGTGCTTATTGTGAAAGCCTGGCTTATGCAGAATCCAACGTGCAATATGCCTCGCACGTAAGGGGTTGCCGAAAGTTACTTCTGGATAAACTACAACTAGATCATTTCTAAATTTTATTTGTTCCAGAGGATGAGGGTAAAGCGGTGTTTTCCAATCAGCGTTAAGTGTGAAAGGATCACTATTAGTATTTTTCTTAATTTGGTTTAGCGTACCTATTGTCTCTAAAAGATCATCATATGGAGAGACATCTAAGCAATTGAAAGAGGGAATAATGCTTGCATTCACGCCAGATTGATTGAGCAAATGGCAAAGATAGTGTAAAACTATGGCTCCCCCATCGTTAGGATGATATGGTGTCGAGAAAATTATGAATTCTGGTTTGATCGTCATTCACTAACTTTACTCCTTTTAATGAAAATAAATATAATTATTATAAGAATGGGCTTAACATACCCCTTCCCCGAAGCAACTGAATTGCCGACCGTAAACCCCCATTCATCTTGACAAGTAAAATGAGCTTACATACAAATGCTAAAGGAACGTCAATGACTGATAGGAGAGAGAAAAGAGAGAGCAACTCTTGTGCCAGTAGCGCACCTCACTTACGCCCACTTGTAATATTTGGATCTGGCGGACACGCAGTAAGTGTTGCTAATGTAGCCTTATCTACTGGATACACGATAAAGCACTTTGTTGATAAAAACAAAAAAGGATTAGATTTATTAGGCTGCAAAATAATAGGCGATTTAACTGAGTTAGATAACACTAACAACTTTAGCTTCGCAATAGCTGTTGGCGATAATGCTGTTAGAGAAAGAATATATAAAGAGTTAGTCTCAGCAACACCTAACTTACATTTTCCACCATTAGTTCATTCGTCAGCAGTTATTTCGTTTTTTACTAAGATTGGAGATGGCACAGTTGTAATGCCTAAAGCTGTTGTCGGACCCAACTCAAAAGTTGGCAAGTTTTGTTTAATCAATACACAAGCGTCAATAGACCACGACTGCCTAATGCTTGACTATTCGTCATTAGCGCCCGCAGCAGTAACTGGCGGAACGGTAAAAATAGGACTACGTTCTGCTATTTCTATTGGCGCAATAATTAAACACGGATTAAAAATAGGTGGGGATTGTGTTATTGGAGCTAAGAGTTACCTCAATAAAGATTTACCCAATAATCAAGTTTATTACGAAATGCCTCCAAAGCAAACTAGAGCTCGCAATAGTGGTGACGCATACTTAAAATAATCACACTAACTCAACAGCCGCTTCAAGCATAGCTGGACGCAAGTCAATATTGCGTTTTGTAGTTGCTATATTGCTGTGCCCAGTTAATGCCATTAGTGTTCTAACGCCCACTCTATAACAACGTATATTTTCACTTTTTTTCAAGCACTTACGTCTCCAAAAAGTGAGTTTGTAACTTTTTAAGCATATTAACGCAATAAAAAAAGTTTAAACCGTTGTTTTCGTTACATTTTGCACACAGAAACATAAGCAATGTGCTGTTTAGTTTGCACTCAAAAGCTATTGGAGCAGCTTTTTAGCTTCCCACGCACGCTTGCTAGACGTAAAATCAACAGCTAAACATTAGCACAAAAGTGGGCGGCAATGAAAAAAGACACAACAGCAAGAATAGCGCCAACTAATCAAAAAATAGTTTTTGGGTTGTTTGGCGCAGGCGGATTTGCGCGTGAAGTAATGCCGTTTGTAACTGAATATATTTCTATCGTTACACAACCAAACAAAGAAGCAACATATCAAATATTTTTTGTAGAAACCAATCCAAAACAAAAAGAAGTAAATGGATATCCACTTATTTCCCAAAAAGAGTTCTTCGAAATTGAATGTAGTAAACGCTTCTTCAACATTGCTATAGGTGACTCAAAAGCTCGCGAACATATTGCCAAAGAAATTATTGCTAATGGCGCAAAGCCAATGTCAGTTCAATCGCCGCATTCAATAGTTTATGACTGTAACGAAATAGGTGAAGGTGCCATCTTATGCGCCCACACAATGATTACGTCAAACACAAAGATTGGAAAGTTTTTTCATTCAAACATTTACTCATACGTAGCACACGACTGCGTTATTGGTGACTACGTCACATTTGCTCCAAATGTCCACTGTAATGGCAACGTTCATATTCACAATCACGCTTACATTGGAACAGACGTTGTCATAAAACAAGGCTCATTTTCAAAGCCGCTTGTTATCGGCGAAGGTGCTGTAGTAGGAATGGGGGCTGTTGTAACAAAAGATGTTCCGCCTTTTACAACTGTTGTTGGAAATCCAGCGAAGCCTCACACCAAAACTTAAACCAACTCAACTGCTGCTTTAAGCATAGTAGGACGAAAATCAATGTTGCGTTGTGTTGTAGCCATATTACTGTGTCCTGCTAATGCCATTAGCACACGAACTCCAACGCCACGTTCTGCTACATTTATAAGTCCTGCGCGCCTACCGCTGTGCGATGTTGCGCCACTCATACATGCCAAGCGTACTTGAACTGACCTGATTTTTAGTACCACTCCAAAAGAGAGGATTTTTGATAATCTCTCACCTTAAAGGAGTACTAAATATGGCTAAAGGTCAGAGTCTCAAACCCAAGTACCAAAACTCATCCAAAATCAACCCATTTTACTGCAATGATTTACTATGAAAAAACTCTCTTAAGTAGTGGGTCTAAATTGACAGCAGTTCAGTCATAATCGTTTTAAACCATCAACTTACTGAACACTTCAAAATCTATTAAAAATCATGCTCCTGATAGCATTAAATCAGGAATATTTTTTTCGACTTTTTGAAAACCTATTTTAT
>CAZIHK010000117.1:0-3550 GCA_964539035.1 uncultured Candidatus Saccharibacteria bacterium
CTCTTGGATTAACTGGAATGTTATAGATCATAACTTGAAAATGAAGATGGGCACCGGTTGATGTACCGCTACTACCCATATAACCGATGATGTCGCCAGGTTTTAATTCTGCTCCGGCTTGGGTGGCAGTTGATCGCATATGGCAATACAGCGAGCTAATACCGTTGCCGTGATTTATCATGGCACTTATACCGCAATCGCTATTATCGATATTGTCTACCCAGGCGACTTTACCTGTCATAAATGGTGTAACCGGTGTGCCTTGCAGACCACGTTCGTTGGCAATATCGATGCCGGTATGGGCCCCAAGGCCGAGCCCGGCTCTAAACTCATCATATGTCCCAAATTCATCAGATATATAACCGGTTGTTGGCCAGGTTGTAGATAGCTCTAAAGTTATTGTTCTATTACCATTAGGGTCAAATATCTCTACTAAATGCGTAACCGGATTTACTGACACCAGCGCCTCGCTGACAATCGATATTCCAGAAGATGCCATAACAATCAAAGACACAACCGGCAGTAATATTAATATTGCCAGGGTTGCCAAGACTATCTTAATTTCAGTTTTGGACTTTACTATTAGCCAAAACAAAAGGTTCATAGGTGGTATAGCTCCGCCGGATTAGTTGTAATAAGTGGATGTTCTTTCTCAGAAGCCACAACTTTTATGGCCACATGATTTTGGTCAGCAATAATCAGAGCGTCACCTTTTTCGCAGGTCAGCAAAAAGTTTTCTTCGTACTCGCTCAAATGAAACTCCGAAACTACATTTTTAATTGTTGTGGTATCTTGGCGCATAAGTATTCTAAGTGAACTCTGGGAGGCAATTGCTCGGCCATAATCACTCTTCAAAAAATCATTGGCCTGTTGGGAAATAATCGACACGCCAAGGTAATATTTACGGGCTCGGCGCACTAGCCCGGCGATAAAACGAGCTGACTCCTCATGCTCTAAAAGCAGCCAGCCTTCATCAATAACTAGCAGCCGTTTTTCAAGCTTGGCTTTTACCTGATTACTGACAAAGTAGGAAATGATCATCATCATAATCTGTCTCAAAGATTCTGGCAGATCTTTTATATCAAAGATAATAAGCCGGTTATCCAGGCGAATGTTAGTTTGTGAGTTAAAGACTTCCGATAGTGAACCGGTGATATATTTTTCCAGTCGTTCACACAATTTGACTTGTTCAAGTAGTCGCAATTCATGGTACAGGTCTTTTAAAAGCGGTGGTTCAGTTGAAGCTTTGTCGTAAGTATTAATAATAGCTTTATCGATTACGGCCTTTTCGCGCGAAGAAAGACCTTCGGCCATCAGCGAGATGATTTCCATCAGATCTTGGGTATGCTCCGATAAATCAATTTTTGATCGATTTGTAGTCGCCAGATCAAATGGATTAATCTTCTCCCTAGATTTAGCTGACAGCTTGATATATGTACCGTTAACCGACTCAGCCAGTCGCTTATATTCGCGCTCCGGATCAATAACAATAACTTTAGTGCCTTGCATCAACTGGCGCAGTATCTCAACCTTTGTAGCATAACTCTTGCCACTTCCGCTTTGGGCAAAAACAATGCTATTGGCGTTATTCAGCGAGAATCGATCAAGTATAACCAGTGAGTTATTAGACTTATTAACTCCGTACAAAATGCCAGATTCTTGGACAAGCTCGGAGCTCATGAAAGGGAAGGTCAGGGCAACCGAAGAGCTATCTAGGTTTCTTTTTTGATCTAGTATGTCTTCGGCTCTTGGCAAAACCGATTGCAATCCTTCAAGTTGTTGATAGCGAGCCACTTTTGTATAAAACAACCTGGCAGACAAGGCCGTTTCCAAAAGCTTGGTAGTTTTATCTAGTTCTCCGAGCGAGCTGGCACTAATCGTCACGTAAATTGATACCTGGAAGAGCTTTTCTTGTCCGCGTTGTATTTTATCGCGCAGTTCAGTGGCTGATTGCAACGGGTCAGTAATTTCAGATCCAATTATTTTGCCGCTGCGCATCATGGCCCTTTTAGTTGATTCCAGCTCGGTGATTTTACGGTGTAATTTAGGCAAGGCATGCGTGGCATCCACTTGCGATACGTGGTAGCTAATATCTATATTGTGGTTAAAGTTAACCAGGCTATTAAGCCAGCCAGAACTAGCCACAAATGGATAGCCAGATATAAACAATGAGCGGATGTAGGTATCATCAATTAATACGTAGCTAACTTGTTCTTCCAGCCCAGCATAAGAAATAACATCCATCGGATCTTGATCACCAAAATCCAAAGTAATCTCCTTTGGCCGATTAGCTCGTTTGCTCAATATACTAAATCGTTTTTTGGGCTTATCAGTTTGGATTGTTTTCACAGATATCCTTTCGTTAATAGCTGCATAGTTTGGGCCTTCAAAGGCTGGCGTTTAGCTTGGGCTGGTGAATAAAAGCTATAAAAGAGATCCAAAACATCCATACTATCAAGCTGCCGGGCTTGCATGCCTAACCGGGCTAGTCCCTTTGCCACGATGTCGGCATTAACGCCTAGTTGCTCTTTAACTAGCTCAAAGTCTTTTTCCTTAAAGTCCAGTGGCAAAATTACGTAAAACTGCCTAGATAAAATCCGATTAGTGGTAATCAAACTACTGACAAACTCGGTATAATTTTGGACTTGGTCTTTATAGATCTGCTCTTCTTCTTGTTGCATTGAAAAGCGAAAATCATCAAGGTATTTATCCATATCCATTTCACGGATTCGTACAACTATTTGCAGTGAAGTAGCTAGCGAATTTAAAAAGCTCTGATAAGTATCAATTAAGGCGTCTTGTTCGGCCTCGCTCTTAAGCTCAAAGTTTATAGACGATATTTGAAGCACTAAGCGGTATTTGTTACCTGGCAAGATTAATATACCATCGCGTACCCCTTTAATATCTATCTGCCGCCGCGAAGAACTAATGCTATTTGATTTCTTGAATATAGACCCGGAGCCCACCTTTCTTAGTTGCCCTAAATTGCAATTTAGCCCTAGGATCAGACACTACATTTTCCAAACGAACCATTTCAGGCAGGGCAATATTTTCGTAAGTAATAGGATTATCTACATATTTAGTCTCAGGATCTTCGGCTAAATAATCATCTTTACCAGTTGGCTCTGTTCGAAGGTGAAGATCGTTTTTATTAAAGACATGGTGTCTAGGGCGAATGTTATAGCGGCTTATCACACTAACCCAAGTAAGTAGTATCTTACCCTTAATCCGCACAGCAAGAGTTAAACAAATAATAGCCAGCAAGACGCAAACAACCAACTTGTAGCTCGTGAAGTTCATAAACGGCGGTACAAATGCAAAGATTGCACCAGATAGGAACACTGGAGTAGTAAGCAGCAGCAATTGGGTAAAGCCAAGATTTCCGGCGATTTTATCTTCAACGGTTGTCACTTGGGCTGGTACGACAGTTGTTCTCATTTGGCTGTCCTTACTGCTGCGCGAGCAGTCTTAATTTTCGTAGTGGTATAGCTTATGCCCGTCATAAATTGCCCACCAAGCTTGCGCAGAGCCCTAGGCCCGGCACTAACAT
>CAZIHK010000118.1:0-3971 GCA_964539035.1 uncultured Candidatus Saccharibacteria bacterium
ATACTAAACCGCTTATGATAACAATTGCTATAACTATGCCGGCTATTATTAGCAATTTTTTGGGCATTCTTTTTTTCGTTGGCGGTGAAAGATGCGATATTGAGTTACTGCTGACACTCATGCCCTTATCTAGTTCACCTAAATCTATAACCGTTGACTCTTCTTCGATGTCTTTTGGCGGTTCAATAACCGGTACTACTTGCTGGTCTAAATTGGGTTGCGATTTAAAAATTTGTTTTTTTGGGGGTTGTTTAAAATCATCCATTTTTAATAATATTTAGTACCTTTATAATATGCTAATGTTTACATTGTAACATGTTTGACTTGCCCAAAAAGGCTTGGTTTTAAGATAAAAAATCGATGCTTTTTTGTATTCTAGTCAAAGTTTTTTCTTTACCCAAAATTTGTAAAGTATCTGCTAGTGCTGGGCTGGCGGGAGACCAGGTAGTGGCTAGCCGTATTATCCCAAATAGTATCGCTGGTTTTTGTCCTGTTTTTATCAATAAATCGTTTAATATTTGGCTAATACTATCAATATTGAATTCTATGTCGGTTAGTGAATCGCAGGTGGTTTTTAGGTAACTAACCAAATCTGTTTTGTCAATATTTTTAAGTTTTTTGTTAGATTTGATGAGTTCTAGATTGGGGCGTGGATCTTCAAAAAAGAAACTAGTTAAAGCTGGGATTTCGCCTAGATATTTAAGCCTTTCTTGGATTAAGCCAAGGATATTCTTTTTGTACGATACATCATATTTTTCAGCATTTATTGGCCAATGACTATCTGACCTTTTATATAACTCTGAACAATCCATATTGCGCAACCAGTAGCCGTCCATCCAGAGTAAGCGCTTTTCATCAAAACGGGCAGCTGATTTTTGTACTCTCTTTAAACTAAAACCAGATACTAAATCCGTTTTACTAAATATTTCATTTTCAGTACCGTCATTCCAGCCGAGTGTTGCTAAAAAATTCATCATTGCTTCTGGCAAGTAGCCGTCTCTTGAATAATCTAATATATCTTTGGCGCCATCGCGTTTGCCTAGTTTTTTGTTGCCGTCTATTGCCATTACAAATGGTAATGTAGCCATAATTGGTGGAGTAAAACCTAGCGCTTCGTACAAATTTAAGTATTTTGGCACTGATGATATGAATTCTTGGCTCCGGATTATGTAGCTAATATTCATTAGATAATCATCAATGATATGGCAAAAGTTATAAGTTGGGTAACCATCAGATTTAATTAGGATAAAATCATCAATTACTTCTGGCCCGCTACTAAGCTTGCCAATCACTTTGTCTTGCCATTCGTAAGTCTTTGGTGTGGATTTTAGCCTTAGAGGAGTTTTATTGTCCCATTCTGGCGGATTATCAGGTCTGTGATTGCGAAATAAGAATGGCTGTTTGGCTTGTTTGGCTAAACTGCGAAAATGCTCAATTTCTTTCGGGCTATATGGGTCTGCATAGGCTTTGCCATTGGAGATTAATTTTTGTGCCCAGGTGTTATATACTGCCAGTCTTTCGGATTGACGATATGGGCCATATTTACCACCGATGTCTGGTCCTTCATCCCAATCAATTCCTAGCCATTTGAGGCTGTTAATGATATGCTCTTCTGCCCCACTCACTTCACGAGCTTTATCAGTATCTTCGATACGTAAAATGAATTTGCCATCAGATTGTCGGGCTACCAACCAGGCAAATAATGCTGTTCTAGCAGCTCCAACATGCATAAATCCTGTTGGGCTTGGTGCAAATCTGGTTCGTATCTCTGGCATTATTATTAGTATGTCATATTTGGACAATAGACAATAGAAGCTAGAAATTAGGTAACACAGACTAGATGTAAATTCGAGTGTACATACTAGATAAGCCAACGAATAAAAACCTAATGTCTACATTGCAATATCCACTTACATACTGCTTGCAATAGATAATATCTGGTCAAAAGACAATGTTCCCTCGCCTTTTACGCTATACCAAACACCTTTATCAACCCAAGTCGCTTCTCCGCCATTAAATACGTACACTGTTAATCCGCTATCCTGATAAGTCTGGTATTGCAGTTTAGAATTGATAAGGTAGTTTGTTAATAGTGACTCACTATTCCACTCAGTTGGTTTTTGGACTATAGCAAACTTACGGCTGTCACTGTTAGATTTATAATGTAATGATATAGTATCTTTAGAATAAATAATTGGCCCTTTAAATGTAAAACCTGCAGGGATGGTACTTGGGATATGCCCTGCAAAACCGGCTCTATTTGCAGCTACTCTCATGGCCACAGATGGTATTTTTTGGTAAGCCAAAAAACATCCAAAAATCAAAACCGCCAAAACACTGGCAGTTATTGCTAAGCTCTTAGTACCAACGTTTAATGTCCTTGCTGCCCGCCTATAAAACTTATCTTTTGGTATTTTTTTTAATAAATGATTGTTGGCCTGGACTATTGGATGGTTGAAAACATTTTGGTTACTATTTGAAGTTGTCGCTTTACTTATAGTAGGGGCAACAATGGGTGCAGAATCTATAGTTTTTGGTAATGCAGTAACGCTCAAATTGTTTGTTAGGCGTGGTTTTTGACGATTAATGTTATTAAAGCGAGCTATGCTAATGCTTCGCATTGTTTGCTTGGCTCTATTTATGCGTTCTAGGGGGGTTTTTTTGGCTAAGCCATCTTTTTGGGCTGGATTTTTATGTTCATTGTTTGGGCTGTTGGCAGAACTATCACTATGTCCAAATGGTTTTTTGACAATATTTCTTAATAGTGTTTTGGTCTTTTCGGTTTGTCTGGCAGGTCCTATAGCCGAAGCTGGTAATTTTGTGACAATAGGGTTTTTAACACTCGCCAAAGCAGGTTTTAGGTCTTTATATGTGTTAACAGGCCTTTTTTTAAAAGATTTGCGTCTGCTTACTCCATCTAAGACCGCGCCGTTATGGAGTGCATTAGAGCTGTTGACTGTAGTGCTGGTTGATTTTATGTATTCAACGTTTGAAGGCTTTGCCGCCAATAGCTTACCCGTATGAGCATCGTATGACCGGCCATTTATTTCAATGATATTTTTCACTTAACCACCGTTTGTTTACAAATGCTTATCTTTATTGCTTATTTTTTAATATACGCTTTTGGGGGTCGTTTAAGCAAGTATTATTTTGTTAATAAATTCATATTGTGTGGATATTTGTTATAAAGCATGGCAAAATAAAGCTACCAAAGTATGGAATTCCAATCTAAAGAGTACAAACGAAATAAAGCAATCCAACTATTTATAGGTTATGCATTGGTAGCTATTCTAATTGGCTTAGCATCACTAATACTAGTGTATCTTGCACAGGGCTATGGTTACGACACAGGCAAAGGGTTAAACCAAAGCGGTCTTGTTTTTGTCGATTCTAAGCCAGCACCTGGTGAAATTTTCATAGACAATCAAAAGCGTGACAAAAAAAACTCTCTTTCAGAGGGTGAACATAAGATTACAATTAAAAAAGATAAATATCGTGATTGGAATAAAACCTTTACATTAGAAGGTGGTGCTGTAGCTTACTTCATATATCCGAAACTATTTCCTGTAGATATACCAGTGGGAGTCACTAGAGTTTATCCAAATGCCCCTGATTGGGTAAGTCAAAGCCCCGATCGCCGTTGGTTGGTAATACAGGAACAAACAAATTCACCAGTCCTGTCCATCATGGATTTGTCGAAACCGAGTGACGAACCATTGGTCTACACGATACCAGCCAATCAGCTATCTATCCAAAAAGGATCATACGGTGTGATAACACCCATTGAATGGTCTGATGATAACCAGCATTTATTACTTTTGCAAAAAATGCCTGATGACAGTATCAACTATTTGATAATTGATCGTCAAAATAGCGAAAAATCAATTAACATTACAGAAAAACTAGCTTTAAGTGATGCATCAACTGTTGTATTAAGGGATAAAAAGTACGATAAATACTATGTTTTAAAC
>CAZIHK010000119.1:0-7397 GCA_964539035.1 uncultured Candidatus Saccharibacteria bacterium
ATCTCAACCAGGTGGGTCTAAAACACAAGGTAATAGCGGTGGTGCTACTGGCTTTGGAAATAATGGCGGTACGGGGTGGAGCTCCAATGGGAATGGTTGGGGAGGTGGTGGAGGTGGCGCTGGTGGTGTTGGTGGTAGTCCAACTGGCGAATCTTCTGGTAATGGTGGACCAGGAAAAGACTATTCCTCCTATTTTGGTACGACAGTAGGAGTCGCTGGATGGTTTGCTGGTGGTGGTGGTGGTTCATGTGGTCCTTACGGAGGGGTCGGTTCCGGACAGCACGGTGGAGGTAATGGTGGTACTAATGGAAACTATTACAATAATCAAGGGCCTGGAGGCAACGGAACTGCAAATACTGGTGGTGGTGGTGGTGGTGCTGCATCAAATGATTACTCTGCCCAAGCCGGTGGGGCTGGAGGTTCTGGGATAGTAATAGTCCGTTATGTGACAACTCGACCTCTTCAATCCTATTCCGAACCCACCATCAAACAACAAGGCTCGTATGCGCTAAAAGGGCTTTCAACAATAACCTACAGCCTAAACACAACCCTCACTCGCACAGTCAGTCCAACCATAAATATGTCTAGTCAAAATGTTATTAAATTTGATGTTAGGTCTTCCAGAACAGGCACTAACCTTCAAGCTCAAATCCATGACAGTGGCGGAACAACCTCAACTCATAACATCAATATCATTGCAGCTAATACATGGCAAACAGAAACTTGGGACATATCAGCAATATCTGGTGTCAATAAAGATGTCATTGACCAAATTATCTTTAAAGTAATCAACGCTGATGCAACTAATACTTTCTATATAGATAATATTGTTAGTACTGATTAATTAGCCGAAGTGAATTACCGCCGTCATCTAACCATTTCGGGTCCGAACTCAGAAAATTTAGCTAGTTTTAATCCGTCTATAGGCGAATTTTGCTGTGATGCGCCAATTAGTGGCTGAACCACTGTCGAACTGATAAATATGGCCATCTTTAACTTCACTTTGCTAGAGCACAGTCCTCGGCAGTTGTTGCAAACCATGAATAGCATAGGGACGCTTCCAAAAAGGTTCGTTCGGGATGTTATAATCCGATATTATAGTTCATATTTTGTCCGGCCGGACAAAATATGAACTATTTTTCCTTGCTTATTCGAGAAGCTTCATATAATTGTACCCATTGATTTATTTCTATATCTATAATTGACTCAAATACTATCGCACGGTGATCTTTGTCGCTCATCCAAACACTCTGCTGGATTTGTTTAAATTCTAGTTGCCGTAGCAAATATCTAAATCTGCGTCTGCGATCTGCGTGTTCTTCTGGAATATCAAAAATCACCATCAATTTTGCGTCATTTGATAACCTTTCGGCGATAAATGGTTGTACAATTTGGCGTCCCTTAAGCGATAATTTTATATGATTGTCATCAATTGTTATGACTTGGTATCGTTTGGCATGATTATACGCTATTTTGAGTCTATGTTTAGGATAGCCGGTTGATCTTTCAAGTTCATTGAAAAATTGATTAGGTTTGAACACTAGTAAAATATTTTGCTGCGTATACGGTATAAGTGCCAGTAATAACTCTTTCGTAATTGATTTGTTTTTATGTATTTCTCTCATATTACTCATTATAGTTCATATTTTGTCCGGCCGGATAAAATATGAACATTTTGGGTTTTACTAGAGCACAGTCCGGCTTAAGTTTCAAAAAGTATGCTATTTTTTGGCTATTTAACAGCGCTAATTTCGTAAATAATTATTATTTAAAATAATTTCTGTTTAATTTAGCTAATGTAACCATTGTTTTAGAAAGAACGGGACTACCAATAGAATGGTGCCGCAGTATAGCCTAGAATGACCTTATTCAAGTGTGTCCATTGTATATTTTAGTAAAACTAATCTAGATTAAACAAATGCTCAAATTAAACAGCAATTACGACAAAATCAGTCATAAATAAGCACACTTTTTGAAACTTAGTCTGGATAAACCTCTGGGAACATCATTCAATGTCCGACCCTAAATAGTCTAACAGGGCACTGCTTTCACTATATAGACTAATTAAACTAAATTAAGCGGTGCGTTTTTCGAGTTTTACGATACGACGTTCGTGATTATCAATGTGGTCTGCATGAATTTTGATAGTTTTAAATTGCTTTTCGTTAATCTCGCCGATAGCATTCAAGATTTCATCTTGTTTCAAGTCATTTTCATCAAATCGCTCAATCATACCATCAATCTTGTGATTAAGATCAGTTTTGACATCAGAGATTTCTTGATGAAGCCCATCAATAGGAGCAACCAATTCCTCGCGAACAGTTGTCGTAATAAATTGCTTTAAATCATTAATTTCTTCTTTATTCATATTTAAATTCTATTATGGGCTACCCAGAACCGTCCGTCAATAGCTAATATGAATTTAATATATATTTAATCTTGCAAGGTTTGACCTCAGAAAATTTAGCTAGTTTTAATCCGTCTATAGGCGAATTTTGCTGTGATGCGCCAATTTGTGGCGGAATCGCTGTCGAACTGATAAATATGACCACCTTTTACTTCACTAATCTGCACTAGCGCAGGATTATATGGTGCAAGCGTGCGATAAAAAATCAAATCCTCACTACCTATATTTTTTCGACCAGGAAAAACCTCATAAAATTTATTGCGACCAAAATCGTTAAAATAGTTAAGCTGACCTTTGGGCGGAAGGTAAATATCGGCTTTCAAACCCATTTTTGAAACAATTTTTTTAACATCACCCAGCAACAACCTAGATTGCCCCGAAATGTAAAGCAAAAGTTGCTTGCTAGACGTCAAAAATAGTGTCGCCTCGGCTGTTTGACTAATCGGAACACGAAAAACGATTGCTTGACGTATGTCGGCATCAACTCCAAAATGCTCTTTAATACTGCGTTCCAGCGCCAACTCATCATACATTCTATCTCTCATCCCGTTAAAACTCTCCTTTAATATACACTAAAGGCCTAACGATTGATTGGTTTATAATGTAGTAAGTTATAATGGGACTCATATAATCTTATTGTAACACTTTCACTCTGTTGATGCTCGACGATATATATCTAATCGACTACAATAGTCATAATGGATTTCGAAAAAAGATATGCCAAATTAAATTTCGCTCAAAAACAAGCGGTTGACGCCATTGACGGACCCGTTATGGTCATCGCTGGACCTGGCACTGGAAAAACCGAACTTTTAAGTGTCCGCACGGCTAATATTCTACAAAAAACCGACACATTGCCGGAAAATATTCTTTGTTTGACCTTTACCGATAGTGGTGCCAACGCCATGCGCACCAGATTAGCTGAAATCATAGGCAAAGATGCATACAAAGTCGCAGTGCATACTTTTCATAGTTTTGGTGCCAATGTAATAGATCAAAACGGTCAGTATTTTTATCAAGGAGCGCATTTTCATTCAGCTGACGAGCTAAGCAGTTACGAAATTATGCACGATATTTTTGAACAACTTGATTACAATAATCCACTTGCCAAAAAATTGGATGATCAACACACTTATCTATCAGATAGCCTAAAGGTCATTTCTGAACTCAAAAAAAGTGGCTTAACTAATGACGAACTGCTAGCAATTCTGGATGAAAATAATGCCGTAATTGAAAAAGCCGAACAGCTTTTGTCGCCGATTTTTGTAGAGCGAGTTAATAAAAAAACCGCCCTGCAGGCCTCCAAACATATTACGGCAATTAGGCTCAGTAATGGTGGGATAGTCCTGCCAACAGCCGTACCGCTTTCGGTTGTTATGGCCGATTCATTAGAGTCTGCGACGAATGAAGCAATTTCATCAAATTCAACCAAGCCAATGACCGCATGGAAAAGTCAATGGTTCCAAAAAGACACAAAAGGTAATTTTGTCTTAAAATCTCGCGATCGCCAGACAAAATTGCGTTCACTGTGTTTTGTTTACGGGCAGTATCTAAATGATATGCAAAAACACACGCTTTACGATTTTGACGATATGATTCTTCGAGTTGTCCATGCTATGGAAGTTTTCAATGATTTGCGTTTTAACCTTCAAGAACAATACCAATATATAATGGTTGACGAGTTTCAAGATACGAATATGGCGCAAATGCGTATCTTACACAATCTGACAAACAACGTGGCCCAAGGCGATACGCCAAACATTATGGTCGTTGGTGATGATGATCAAGCAATTTATAGTTTCCAAGGTGCTGATATTAGCAATATTATTGATTTTCAAACGAACTATCCACAGGCTAAACAGATTGTTCTAACCGAAAATTACCGCTCGACAACCGATATTCTTAACAGCGCCCGCGACATTATATTACAAGGTACCGAACGATTAGAAAATCGAATTAAAGGAATAGATAAAAGTTTAACGGCAGTCAACAAGACCACCAAAGCCAGTGTATATTTACATCAAGCCGAATCAATTTCTGACGAACGCCATTGGCTAGTCAACGATATCAAATCACAAATTAAATCAGGCAAAAAACCAAATAGCATCGCTATATTTACTCGCCGACACGCTGAAATAAACAATCTGCTACTTTATTTTTCGCAAGCTGGCATTGCTGTTAATTACGAGCGCCGCGATAATGTCCTCGATTTAGCTCCCATTAAATTAATCGAGCAGTTGTCTTTATTATTAATCAACCTCGCAAATGGACTTCACGATGACGCAAATGCACTTTTACCCGAAATATTAGCTCATAAATCATGGGCTATCGAACCACTTGATCTTTGGAAATTAAGTCTAAAAGCCTTTGATGACCACACGCGTTGGCTAGATATTATGGCTCTAACCCCAAAATTCGTGCCTTTACATAATTGGTTAATTACGACCGCGTCATTAGTTACTGATACTCCGCTTGAACAGATGCTAGATATTATTATTGGCAATCCAAACTCGCAGGTCAAAAATAGCGATTCTGATTTTACTAGTCCGTTTTATAAATACTTTTTCTCGGATGAAAAAATGGCCGAAAACCCTGATGAATTTTTGATATATATGGAGGCATTGCGAACTATTCGAGCAAAATTACGCGATTATCGTCCCGATAACGCCCCAACACTATCAACTTTTATCGATTTTATCGCTCTTCATCGCAAAATTGGTAGTACTATTAGCGCCATCAGGCGTTCAGTCCAAGCAGATAACGCAATTAACCTAATGACTGCGCATAAATCAAAAGGGCTTGAGTTCGAGACTGTTTATGTAATTAACGCCGTCGATACAGTTTGGGGTGAACGAGCGCGGACTAAAAACCGTTTGATTAATTATCCCGAAAATTTACCGCTTGCACCCGCAGGCGAAACTGACGACGAAAGGTTACGATTATTTTATGTAGCCATAACCCGCGCCAAAAAACAGCTTCATATTAGCTATAGCCTTAATGATGATAATGGCAAGGGGACACTTCGTGCAGTATTTTTGTTAAGCGACAAATGGAAACCTCAACCAATTATTTTGCCAACAAATTACGAACGACTATTAGAATCAGCTCAACTTGCTTGGTATCAGCCGATTAGTGTACCGTCAACTGTTCAAATGCGCGAATTATTAATGCCAAAACTTGATAAGTATAAATTAAGCGTTACTCATCTGAATAGTTTTTTGAATGTCACGCGTGGCGGACCGTCGATGTTTCTACTACATAATTTACTCCGTTTTCCTCAAGCAATGGGACCAAATGCCTCCTATGGAACCGCAATTCATCAAACGCTTCAAAATGCACATTCTCACATTGCCTTAACTGGCAAACGACAAGCAATAGAGGATATTGTGTCAAACTTCGAATCTAACCTAAAAAGTAAACATCTGATGAAGAAAGATTTTCAAGATTTCCTTCAAAAAGGAAGTGATGCATTGCGAGTATTCCTAGATAATAAATACTCTACATTTTCAGATCACCAACAAACCGAACTTAACTTTGCGAACCAGCATTCAATCGTTGGCTCGGCACATATTACTGGCAAATTAGACCTAACTGATATTGACAGTACGACCAAAACCATCTCTGTCACTGATTATAAAACTGGCAAACCAGCAAGCAAGTGGACTGGAAAAACTGAATACGAAAAAATTAAACTGCATAATTACAAACAACAATTGCTTTTTTATAAATTGTTGGTTGAAAATGCCCGAGATTACCGTGGCTACAAGGTTAATTCAGCCACAATGCAATTTGTCGAGCCTAGTTTTGCAGGTGATATATTATCGATTGATATAGATTTTGATAACGCAGAACTAGACCGTTTTACAAAATTAGTTAATGCCGTTTGGACGCATATCATCAAACTCGACCTACCTGACATATCTGGTTATGGCCCATCATTAAAGGGAATTTTGGCATTTGAGCAGGATTTGATTGATAATATTCAATAAAGATGCTTACTGTGACAAACACATATTGAACACTTAGTCTACGAATGAGTTTATTCTTTCTTGTGGCGTCTGTAAATCTATACCTAGGTGTGGTCTAAAGGTGTTATAGTCATTTAGGTATTCTTGGTATAGCTTGTTAAGTACAAATAGGTCTTCGGGTATTCCATCTATTCGCCAGAAGAACTCTTCCTCATCGGTTCTAAACGATCTTTCAATTACTGCGTTCTCATTAGGGCTGGACTTGTGTATGTGGTGGTGTTTTAGACCTAATTGGTTAGTAATGTAGTCTTTAAATCTAGCCTGAAACTCTAAACCATTGTCAGTTTGGATAAAGTCCGGTTTAAACGGCAAGGTCGGTAGTAAAACACTCAAGGCTTCGATTGCCAGCGCTTGGTCTAGACTAGGTAAGATGATGCCGACTTTATAACGTGAATAAATGTCAATTACGGCGTAAAGATAAGTAGTGTGAGCAAGACCAGATAGCTCTGGTGTGACATACTTTATATCCATCTGTAGTTTACCTGGTTTATTTGCGTTCTTTAGGTACATATGTGTTGTCTCCTGGTATCTAGGTCGTCTGTAGTTCTTATTTGGAGCCGTTAGCCCTTTAGTTTTTATAAATCTGTGAACTGTACGGTGGTGTTTGTTTGTACCTACTATTTTAGCTAATTTGATGGCACCATAGCCACGTAATTTTCTTAGTTCTATGATTTTATTCTGTTCAATAGGCGCTAGAGATGTAATTCGGTTAGTTTTAGGTTTGGTTGAGTGTCTAGTGACACCAGCCCCTAGATACCTCAGGTCACTATAACCACCATGAGCTCGACGTCGCCAGTTAATTACCGTAGCCGGACTAATGCAAAGCTCTCTAGCTGTTAATCTAACCTTGCCGCCATTTAGCTTTAACCTCTGAATGATTAAACTTGGTTTTATGCGCATACCTACCTCCGTTTATTGTCTTTATCTTAACGGAAGTGTTCAATATGTCGTGTCACAGTACG
>CAZIHK010000120.1:0-2833 GCA_964539035.1 uncultured Candidatus Saccharibacteria bacterium
ACTATTAATAGCGGATACAAGTATAAATACCGCTTTCTCATTTTTGCTCCCCTGATTAACTTAGTAATGTTTATTTTGCACCCCCATTTAAAGCTTGTCAATAGTAGAATATATTATATAAAAAGCATAAGGTTGTTGAAGGCTAGCAAGTAGTTACTAGCCGTATAATAGGTTAAGCATTTTGCAACAGCTCAGTGTAGTACACTAAGCTCAAGGCAACTAATTATATGGCTAATCCAAATAAATCTGCAGAATCTAGCGTTAATAGATGGCTTAAACTAAAGCCATATGTTATAAAAATCAGTGCTGCAATTATCATATTAGTAGGTTTTTATTTGTTGATAATCAGGTTTGCCCCGCAACTGCCACAAATACCTATAATTAACAGCTCTAGCATCAATTTAAATACCAAAGACGATGCAAAAGATAATAGAGACCGCATACAAATTGCCAAAATTAATTTAGAAGTACCAATTTTTACTGGTAATAGCGAAGCAGTATTAGATAAGGGGGTTTGGAACCGCTGGCCAGAGCGGGGCAACCCCATAATTGGTAGCAATTTTATTTTAAGCGCCCACCGTTTCGAGATGGGTTTAACGCCTAGCCAAACACGCCAAAAATCACCGTTTTATAACATACACAAGCTTGCAGTGGGAGACACCTTAAGGGTGTTTTACCAAGCTAAATGGTATGGCTACAAAATTAGTAAAAAATATAGTGTAAAGCCAACGGCATTTTATATAGAGGACCCATCAGATTATGCCAAGTTGACTCTTTACAGTTGCACATTAAATGGTTCTGCAGATGGCAGAGATGTGATAGAAGCTTTGCCGATATAAGCATAAGAGTGTTACTATCTTATAAAGCCCATAAAGCCCATAAAGCATTTTACCTAGATAGATATGGCTAAAAAAACATCATCGAACCCAATTAGCGCCAAAAGTATAAACGATGCTGTTAAGCGCACCGAAAAAATACCTCTAAATATCGCCAAGAGCATCTTGAATTATCGTAGATATAACAGATTTTTACGTATTTTGGGCCCTGGAGTTGTAACAGGGGCGGCAGATGATGACCCGTCTGGCATAATTACATATTCACAAACAGGTGCGATGTATGGTTTTGGATTGCTCTGGGTCTTCCCATTTATGTATCCTATGCTATTGGCCGTCCAAGAGTCTTGCTCGCGTATTGGGGCGGTAACTGGCAAGGGGTTGGCAGCAGTTTTAAGGGATAATTACAGTAAAAAATTGCTATATTTTGCGGTCGGACTGGTAGTATTTGCAAACGTTATAAACATCGGTGCCGATTTTAGCGCCATTATTACCACCACTCAGCTTTTGGTAAACTTGCCATTTGCTGTACTAGCAGTAGCTTTTGCGACAATAATTCTGCTATTAGAGATATTAGTAAGTTACAAAAAATATTCTAAGATACTAAAATGGCTAACGCTTTCACTTTTGGCTTACCCCATAACAGCTATATTAGTAGGCCAAGATTGGGGTGAGCTATTAAAGGCCACCACCCATATAGGTGTACATATAGATTTTGCCACCATATATATAATAGTTGGTTTATTGGGTACTACAATATCGCCTTACTTGTTCTTTTGGGATACTTCGGAGGTTGTGGAAGACGAAATAGAACAGCACCGGCTTGCCGAAACCACCAAAAAAGAACCACGTATAAGCAAACGGTTTTTGCGCAATGTACGCATAGATAATTTTGTTGGTATGACAATCGCTAGTGTTGCAGCTTGGTTCATTGTGGTCACCTGTGCCTCTGTGCTACATGTAAACGGGATTACAGACATTACTAATGCCGCAGACGCCGCAAGGGCATTAGAGCCACTGGTTAAAAACTTCCCAAATGCTGGCTTGGTAGCAAAATTAATATTTTCTATAGGGGTAGTAGGGCTAGGATTTTTGGCTATACCCGTACTTGCTGGTTCTTCTTCTTATGCAATAAGCGAAGCTTTTGGCTGGAAGGAGGGTTTACACCGTCGTTTTAAGCGAGCAATGGGTTTTTACGGTGTAATTATTGCCTCAACATTAGTTGGCCTGGGGCTCAACTTTTTGGGTATTAACCCTATAAAAGCCTTAATATTTG
Source organism: uncultured Candidatus Saccharibacteria bacterium (assembly GCA_964539035.1). Classification (GTDB taxonomy): domain Bacteria; phylum Patescibacteriota; class Saccharimonadia; order Saccharimonadales; family CAIOMD01; genus CAZIHK01. The sequence continues at coordinate 2,110 of CAZIHK010000120.1, forward strand.
CAGCTGTATTTAACGGTGTATCTGCGGTGCCATTGCTGTTAATGATTTTAAGGGTTGGTAATAACGCAAATATTATGGGTATACATAAAAATGGTATCTTATCTAATTTATTTATAAGATTAGCTTTTGTAGTAATGTTAGCTGCAGCTTTATTTATGTTCTATTCGCTTATTTTTAAATAGCTTAAAAGTAGTATTTTAAGCTTATTCTCAGCCCTACTATTTAGTCTGAATATAGGATATAATAACTTAAAGATTTAAATAGAGGGGAATACACACACGATGCATTTTGGTTATCTTGACCCGGGGACGGGAAGCATAGTATTACAGGCAATTATTGGGGTTATATTAGGCGCCATAGTTGTATTTCGTAACTATTTTTATAGGATTATTAGCAAGTTAAAACCATCATCCAAAAAAAAGACCGTCACGGATGAGGAATAACCAAAAAAATACAAAAACCACTTTAGAGTTTTTGGGGTCGTCTTTTAGAGACCCTGCTGGTTATTTGTTCACAGATGAAAAGGGTGAAATCTATCGGCAAATTAATTTGGTCGGTAAAGCTGACTATGATTTGTTGATGAACAGTGGACTTTATAAAGAGTTAACTGCTAAACAAATGTTGGTTAATCATAAAGAAGAAAAGCTATCTGATAAAAAAGAAATTTATAAAGTTATAAAGCCCTGTCTCTTATACACATCTCCGAGCCCACGAGACTAAGGCG
>CAZIHK010000121.1:0-3117 GCA_964539035.1 uncultured Candidatus Saccharibacteria bacterium
TCTATTTCCTTATAAGTATTACTAATTCTCTGGCTACAATTTGATCTGGGCGGTGATATATTAACTCCTCTTGCCCAGCGTGCTCAAAAGCTACTCGATTGTACCCTAATTCGCTTAGTTGGTCAAGAAGTGGCAGGTGAACAAACTTGCCATTTTTATACCATGCCGGTACCGCCAAACACAACCGGGTACCATGCTCTAACTGAGTTGAAATATTTTTAAAGAATTTCTTATGCAAAAAGTTAATATTGTGTATCATTTTTGCTAGATCGGCATCTGGGGGAAGGGTTTTTAAGGGTTGCCCCAAAAAAGACTCGCTGGCAACTAGATTGATTGGCTGTTGCCATCTAAATATACAGGCATCAGCTTTTTCTATTGTGGCATCTAGTTCTATATTCGCAATGCCACTTTCGAGCCAATCTATGTTTGTCCTTGAATAATCAACCATTCTTGGTTCGATGTCAGTACCGTAAATGTTAAATCCCATCAGTAACGCCTCTTGCAATATGACACCCGTTCCACAGAAAGGATCTAATAGGCGCAGATTACTAGAGTCTATCCCACTTGATGCAAGATTTATTATTATTTGGGCTAATTTTGGTGGCAACATACCTACGTAGCTATCTCTTTTAGGACGCCCACGATCACGCTCTGTGTAATCCGTTATATTCTGCACATTAATTGTACGGCCAATAAATAATTTATCCTTATTGGCAACAAGCAAGAGCTCAATCCCATGTTCTGTAGCTAATTTATTGTGCAATACCTGGGCGCTATTTAAATATATTTCGCGGTTGGGTATAACTCTTATGCTTAAGTCTCTACTACGCAATATCTTTTTTAGGCTTAAAGCTAAGGCGTTAAGACGGCCACTACTAACTTTTAATCCATAAGCGCTAATGCCTAAGGTAATTTTACCCGATAAGGGCAGGGTCATGGTCTTAACTAGATTTCTTAAAACTTGCTCAATTTTAGAAATTTCAGTGGTTTCTATTAGACTTGCTAATTTTATGGCACCACCAAGCCTATCAAAATTTACATTATTCGAGTCTATGTCTATTAGTGCGACCTCATCGTTTATTAATGAAACCATTTTTGCAGTATAAATTGATTCTAATTCGGCCAAACCTAACTTTGGTTGACGACCCAAAATAATAATTGATTTCATTATGAGGTATTATATTGCATCGCTCCGGTAGAGTATAATCAGTCCAAGATAATCATGCTGTCAAATAAAGTAAAATTAATAATTAATATTGTCACATTAGTGGCACTTGGCCTGTTAATCTACCTTTCTTGGCCTCAAATAACCAGTGGTTTAAAAGAAATAGGAGGTGCAAAGTGGTCGGTTATATTTTTGATGATACCGTTGCAAATACTCAATTATTTTGCGGTCGCCAAATTTTATCAGACCTATTTTAAGGCAAGCGGCCAAAGGTTGTCGACTAAGTTACTATTTAAAACGGCGCTAGAGCTTAATTTTGTTAATCATGTCTTCCCAAGTGGGGGTGTGGCCGGATTTTCTTATCTTGGTATTAGACTAAGACACCATGGAGTACCAGTATCAAGGACGACCCTAGCTCAAGCGATGCGCTTTGTACTAACCTTTTTGAGTTTTTTGTTGGTTTTATTTATTGGGATGTTCTTATTAAGTTTTGGCAGCGGTAAGAATGGTGGTGGTGTGGCGTTATTTATAGGTTTGTCTATAGCGTTTATGACATTATTTGGTGTAGTAGTTGGAGCTTATATAGTAAGTAGCGAAAAGCGCATAAGGAGCTTTACGGCATTTTTGCCAAAAGTTGCTAATTATATAATAAAGAGCTTTACCCGAAAAAATAACACCATAAATATTGAGAAAATCGAGAAGATGTTTACCGATTTACACAAAGATTACATGATGGTAACAAAAAATTGGCGTACCTTAAAGATGCCGTTTTTGTGGTCATTGTTAATTAATATTACAGAAATAGGCACCGTATATCTTGCATATATAGCGCTGGGCCAATTAGTAAACCCTGGGGCTGTTATATTAGCCTACGCAGTAGCCAGCTTTGCAGGATTGATATCGATATTGCCAGGTGGTTTTGGTGTCTATGAAACTTTAATGACAGCAGTACTTGCTAGTGCAGGTGTACCAAAAGCCCTGGCTCTTTCGGCAACACTTATTTACCGAATATTTACTTGGATTGTATTTATCCCAGTAGGATTTGTTCTCTATCAAATGGCATTGCGAAAAGGTGATGCAGAGAAACCAAAGCATGAACAAGCCAGAATTAATCCTATCTCCAACTGATTTTGTAGCTATAGCTAATCAAGCGCTAGAACATGTTTTTGGCAATGTATTTATTGAGGGCGAGCTATCTAATTTTAGAATCAGCAAAAATCGCTGGGTGTATTTTGACATTAAAGACGATATTAGCAAGGTTGCATGTTTTGGCAGTGTCTATCAGTTGCCGGGCCCATTAAAAGACGGGATGTTGGTAAAAATTGGAGGACAACCTCGTTTACACCCGCAATTTGGTTTTAAAATTAACTTTGTTTCTATCACACCCAGCGGAGAAGGCTCTATCAATAAAGCCTATGAGCTATTAAGGGCCAAACTAAATGCAGAGGGTTTGTTTTTAGAATCACGTAAAAGATCTATACAGTATCCTCCAATTAAAATTGGGCTTATTACTTCGAATGAATCAGCTGCTTATGCTGACTTTATTAAGATAATAAATAACCGCTGGCCTCTATTAGAAATTGAGCTTTATGACGTTCAAGTTCAAGGAGAAGCAGCTATAAATCAAATAATTGATGCGCTCACTAGGGCAAACAAAATGTCTGATTTGGCAGAAGTTTTAGTTATAATCAGGGGCGGAGGAAGCTCTGACGATTTGGCAGTCTTTAACGATGAAAGGGTGGTTAGAGCAATAGCGGCTAGCAGAATCCCAACTTTTGTGGCAATCGGGCACGAAATAAATGAAAGTTTGGCCGAAATGGTTGCTGATAAAAGAGCGAGTACTCCTAGCAATGCTGCCGAACTGCTAGTGCCAGACAAAAATAGTGAATTAAAACATTTAATACAACAAAAAAGTATTTTAAAGAGTCTTCTGCTGAATCTAGTTAACAATG
>CAZIHK010000122.1:0-4386 GCA_964539035.1 uncultured Candidatus Saccharibacteria bacterium
CTCCTATGTAGTCTAATTGTAGCAAGTAATTGTTTAGTGCGGCCATGTATTTTTTGGATAACTTGGAATACAATTAAATTAGCAACTTATGTACTGGCTTCAATGTCTTTTTACATACGGGCTTTTAACAAGTGGCACTAGGTGACTTTGAACCCTATAGCTGATAAATAAGATGTTTATCGTTGCTAGTGGGGCTATTTACATCCGGGCTCACCATATATAGATCTAATTTATTGTCTTCGTAGGGGTGCAAAAAGGTATTGATTGCCTCTTTTGATCTAAGCGATGACTCCAACCAGTGCGTTTCTTCGCCTGGTTTCAATATTACTGGCATGCGGTTATGAACCTCTGCCATCTCTTTATTTGGGCTAGTAGTTAAGATAGAAAACGATTTTAGCTCGTAGCCCTCAACATCTTTGTAGGTACTCCAAAGGCCGGCAAAGGCAAACAAATCTTGGTCTTTGGGATGTATATAAAATGGCTGTTTACTCTTGCCACCCTCTTGTACCTTCCATTCATAAAAACCCCTAGCTGGGACCAAACAACGATAGTGTTCAACAGCACTGCGCCACATTGGCTTATCGAAGACCGATTCAGACCGAGCGTTGATTAGCTTGTAACCAATCTTCGTATCTTTTGCCCAAGATGGTATTAAACCCCACTTCATCAGCTCTACGCCATTACCTACCTGGTTTTTGATAATAATTGGCATATTTTGCCCAGGAGCCACGTTGTAGTTATCTTGCACGGCTACAAGAGGTTTGGTCGCCAAGTTGAACCTATCGCTTAAATTGTCTGCCTGGTAAAGAGTGTAACGGCCACACATAACTATATTTTAACTTTAAAAGAGGAAAAAATCATGCGCGAACCTATTAACGAAAGAGTGTCTGTTGTATCTATTTACAGCTCCCGCAAACATTACTTTGCCCCCTACACCATCTCTTGGCAAAACAAAGATTACAGAATCGGCGAGATTGGCTTTCACCACCAAGTGAAAGAGGGCGATATTTTGCACCATATTTTTGAGTGCGTGGACAAGCAAAAAAGTCTGTGGTTTAGGCTCAATTTCGACACTAAAAAGTTAACTTGGACGCTGGAGGTAGTCAGCGATGGACTTGCCACTTAACCCTGCCCGCCCCCTAATAATGCATATCGATTTAAATAGCTGTTTTGCTATTATCGAGCAACAAGCCAACCCGCTTTACCGCCATAAACCGGTGGCTATTGCAGCTTACGATTCGCCGGGCGGTATAGTTATCGCCAGCAGTTACGAGGCCAAGGCCTTAGGAGTTAAATTGGGTGTAAACGTCCGCGAGGCTAGGTTGCTCTGCCCTAGCGTAATTGTGCTCACACCCGATGCACGTAAATACCGCGAAGCCCATAAACTTTTTAAGCAGGTACTTTTAAACTATACCAACGAAATAGCGCCAAAAAGTATCGACGAGTTCATAATCGATTTTAAAGGTAGCCAAGCCTTGCAAAGAGGCCGCGATATGCAAGAGGTCGCTCAAGAAATTAAACTCAAAATTAAGGAGTCGCTAGGGTCATATGTAACCGTTAACATTGGCATTGGCACTAACCGTTTTTGGGCTAAAACTGCAGCTGGCCTAAATAAGCCCGACGGGCTAGATGTAATGACCGCCGACAGCGCTGTTGATATTTACAAAACCATGAAACTAACAGATATAACCGGCATAAATGTACGTTTTGAAGCCAGACTTAATGTAGCTGGTATATATACGCCTATGCAGTTTTTAAATACTGGCAGCGACACTTTAAAAAAACGGGTTTTTAAGAGTAAGCTAGGTTTTGATTGGTACTGCCGATTACGAGGATGGGAGGTCGACGAAGTAGTCTGGGGCCGTAAAAGCTTTGGCCACACCTACGCTTTGGGTGATAAAACAGACGACCGCGAAAAGTTAAGCCGCCTGCTGATGAAACTGTGCGAAAAAACTGGCCGGCGTTTGCGTGGCCATGGTTATGCCGCAGGTGGTGTGTATTTGAGCATGGTATTTGAGGGCCGAAATTACTGGGCTAAAGGCCGTAAAACCAAAAGTGAGGTATATTCTACCCAAGATATATTTTTGCACGCCCAGCGGCTGCTAAACCAGGCAATAATACCAGCAAGAGTCACCAATTTAGCGATATCTGTTTATGATTTAATACCCACCAAACCACATCAAAGCAGTTTGTTCGAAGGCAGCCGATTAGATAACCGCGCCATAGCTGACGCTTGCGACGATATTAATGACAAGTTTGGCGAATTTGTAATCACCCCTGCCATAATGATGGGCATGCACGACCTAATACTAGACCGTGTAGCTTTTGGCAGTACAAATAGTTAAACCAAAACTAATGATTGTACTGATCGATGTCTATAGTTTTTACATCTCCGTCTTTGCCGATATCAATCAGTTCAGCATTACCAAAGTGGAAATCCTCTAAAACGCTTCGCCAGTCCTTGCCAGTCTGAGCGCAATAAATCATTTTGCCTATATCACCATGACAAACAAGTAAAATGGATGAAAAGCCTAAAGATATTTTGTCTAAATTACTCAAAACTTTTTTGCCTCTTTCAATAAGCTGAGGAAAGGTTTCTGCACCTTCTGGGTCTAAAAAATAGGTTATGGTATTTGACTTAATAATATCTGGTGCGCAAAGTTCTTCTATTTCTGTAGTCTTTTTGCCTGTCATAACTCCAAAATCCCGCTCGATCAGTTCATCCATGACTTCCGGCGGATCGGAGCCAATTTCACTAGCAACTATTTGAGCGGTCTCGACAGCACGAATAAGAGGCGAGGTAAATATTTTATCAACCTTTATACCCGTCGATTTGATACCTATAGCCAACTGTTTTGCCTGTTGCCTCCCGATATCTGTCAACGGCAAGTCTCTATGTCCATTCAAAATACCGTTAGCATTGTCTACATTTTGGCCGTGGCGAACTATAAATATCTCTGAGCTCATTATACTTATAGGTCAGTAATTTTTATTCTGGTTTGTTTGGTAGTATCTCGGTCGCGGACGGTGACGGTATCATCCTCGAGCGTTTGGAAATCTATGGTAATACATTTTGGGGTGCCAATTTCGTCTTGACGACGGTAGCGTTTGCCAATATTGCCGTTATCGTCCCACATCACTGCACCGTATTTATCTTTAAGTACTTCGTAAACTTCACGAGCTTTTACAATTAGCTCTGGCTTGTTCTTCAATAGCGGGAATACTGCAATTTTAACTGGTGCGAGCGATGATTTAATCTTTAATACTGCCCTATTTTCGCCGTTTACTTCATCAATTTGATAAGCGTCTGTTAGCACTGCTAACAACATACGTCCAAGGCCAACAGACGATTCAATCACATAAGGTATGTATTTTTCTTTAGTTACTTCGTCAAAATATTGCAAGTCTTTACCACTACCCTTCATATGATTGGTCAGATCAAAATCTGTGCGGTTATGAGTACCCCATAGCTCTTTGAATCCTTGAGGGAACTTAAAATAAATGTCATGAGCAGCGGACGCATAATGGGCTCTTTCTGATTCATCATGCTCGTGCCACTGCAAGTTAGCCTCTTTTATGCCCAACTTATTAATCAAAAAGTCCCAAGCAAATTGACGCCATTTATCATACTCGATCTGTTGATCAGATGATTTTATAAAATACTGCATTTCCATTTGTTCAAGTTCACGTACCCTAAATATAAAATCACGAGGACTAATTTCGTTACGAAAGGCTTTGCCAATTTGTGCGATACCAAAAGGTAATTTTGCGCGCATCGTATCTTTAACATTCAGATAATTTGTAAATATTGAACCAGCAGTTTCTGGTCTTAGATAGGCGACAGAAGATTCATCCTCTAAGGGACCTACCCAGGTCTTCATCATCATATTAAATTTGCGTGGTTCGGTAAGCGTTTTTTTGCCACAAGTCGGACAAACAACTTCTTTAAGTATCTCTTTAAGTTCTGATAAGTTTGTTGAGTCAGTACCAGCTAAATGATCGGCCCGATGCCTAGAACCGCAGTTTTTGCAGTCAACCAACGGATCCGTGAAGCCCTCTACATGACCACTCGCCTCCCAGAGTTTAGGGTTTTGAATGATTGCCCCGTCTATACCAAATATGTTTTCTTGGTCGTGCACGAATGCATCCCACCATTCTTTTTTAATATTATTCAGAAGCTCTACACCGAGAGGACCATAATCCCAAAAGCCAGCTAACCCGCCATAAATCTCACTTGCTTGAAATATGAAACCTCTACGCTTAGCTAGACTTACAATTTCTTCTTGATTTACATCTTTTGTCATAGTTGTTTTTATTATAGATTAGTGAACATATTCTACAAAGTCGCTTAATAGTGGGCACAAATTATCTGCGATATTAGTGGCG
>CAZIHK010000123.1:0-3094 GCA_964539035.1 uncultured Candidatus Saccharibacteria bacterium
GGAATTTAGAGATACCATACCTAAATTCGACCAATCCCTAGAATACGCTAGGCTTTGCAACCCACGCATGGACTCAATCGATAGGACCGATAATGTTACAAAATACTTTTTTGCCAGAGAGGCTACTCAATACTTTATGAGTGGACAACCTAGCTTATCCGACAAAAATTCTACGCACTCGTTTATGCAAAATCTATTTTGTAAATAAGCAAGTTCCAACTATGTTTAGTCATCTTCACGAGGCTAGTTCGAATAAGCTTAGAAGATTTAATATTTGATAGTACTTACAATAAGATGACAAAAACGTTTTGGTCACTTTTACAAAAGTAAGATTATTGAACTATAATCTAAGTGATGAAGATTTATTCGTGGAATGTAAATGGTATAAGGGCTGTTATTAAAAAAGGCGCATTGAAAGCCTTTATCGACAAACACCAGCCAGATATTTTAGCCATCCAAGAAACTAAAGCCCAGCCCGGTCAGGCTGTTGTCGACTTACCTGATTACAAAGAGTACTGGAACAGCGCTGATAAAAAAGGTTACAGCGGTACGGCACTATTCACAAAAATAAAACCAATAAATGTTTTATACGACTTCCCAGAATCAATTGCCGCTAAGTATGATTTTAACGACACAGAGCTTCGCAATAGCCACAGTGAGGGCAGGGTAATCGCAGCCGAATTTAAAGATTTTTATTTTGTTACTGTATACACTCCCAATTCTAAAGATGATCTATCACGCCTAAAATTACGACATAATGTTTGGGACCCGGCATTTTTGGAATACATCAAACAATTAGAGTTAACAAAACCTGTCATATTTTGTGGTGACCTAAATGTAGCCCATATGCCCGAAGATTTAGCCAACCCCAAGCAAAATATTGGCAAACATGGCTATACAGACGAAGAAAGACAAGGTTTTGACAACTTTATTAATGCTGGTTTTATTGATAGTTTTAGAGTTTTTACAAAAGGTAATGGTTTTTACAGCTGGTGGACACACTGGGCCAATGCACGGGCCCGCAATGTTGGTTGGCGCATTGATTACATGCTAGTATCCAAAAGGCTTAAAAACAGGCTAAGAAGCGCCCAGATACATCCAGAGGTATTGGGTAGCGACCATTGCCCAATAAGTATAGAATTGAGTTTAAGATGAGTGACGTACGCAGAACATTACTATTTTTGCAAAAAAACGACCAAATATTGCTAGCCATGAAAAAGCGTGGTTTTGGTGCTGGCCGTTGGAACGGTGTAGGCGGAAAGCTAGAACCTGGCGAAAGCCTAGAAGAAGCAACTATACGCGAATGCCAAGAAGAGATAGGCGTAACACCAATAGCCTTTCGCGCATTGGCAGAGCTTGATTTTTATTGGCCCGAGAAAGATGAAAATCAGCATATGTACGTATATGCTTACATTTGTGACTCTTGGGATGGTAATCCGCAAGAATCAGAAGAAATGGCCCCAAGCTGGTTTAAAATCAAAGATATCCCCTACAAAGAGATGTGGCAAGATGATGAGTTTTGGCTGCCAAAAGTGTTAGACGGCAAAATTGTAAAAGGTTTGTTTAATTTCGACGAAGACGATAATTTGATAAGCCAAGATATAAAAGAGGTCAACGAACTGTGAGCCAGCCGTTTGCCGTTTTTGACATAGATGGTACCATTTTTAGATCTAGCCTGTTTTTAGAAGTTATTTACCGCGGGACCCATAAAAAAGTATTGCCAAGTATAATTAATAGTGACATAAAAAATGCTTACGATAAGTGGCTAAAACGCAAAAGTAGCACAGCCTACGAAGAATATATAAACTGCACTGTAGAGAGTTTTGATCGCAACTTGGCTGGTGTGAATGTAAATAAACTTCAGATAATCGCCAAAGAAATCGTTGACGAATATCACGAACACACATATGTGTACACTCGTGATTTACTTAAATCGTTAAAAGAGCAGGGCTATTTTTTAATAGCCATTACCGGCTCGATAGAAGAAGTAGCAATTGAGTTTACTAAACGCTATGGTTTTGACTATGTTAGGCCCACTTATTTAGACAAAAAAGACGGCAAATACAGTGGCACATACAACATCGCTGACGATAAAAAACAAAGTGAACTGGCAAAAATAGTCGAACAAAATAAACTTACCTACAAAGGAAGTTATGCAATAGGAGACAGCAGCAGCGACATAGGGATGCTGGCACTTGTCGAGAATCCAATTGCTTTTAACCCAGATAAAATATTATTTAAAGAGGCAAGTAAAGAAGCTTGGAAGATAGTGATAGAGCGCAAAAACATGATTTATCAATTAGAGGTAAAAAATGGATCGTACATACTGGCAGAAACAAACGCTTGAATCACCTTTGTTTGATGATTTAATATGGTGCAAACGCCAACAAAAATCACTTAGTGGTAAATTGTTAATTGTAGGTGGCAATTTACATGCCATTGCCTCACCAATTAAATCTTGCGATGTTGCAGTGAACCAAATTATTGGTGGCTGTACTGTTGTAATGCCAGATAAAACCCGCAAACTACTTGGCCCTAAATTACCGCCAAATATCGAACTAATGCCCAGTACGCCAAGTGGCAGTTTTAGTACTAAATCCAAAGATAAGCTGACCGCTTTAATGCTGCAAAATAACGCTACTCTTTTTGCTGGTGATTTTGGTCACAGTAGCGAAACCGCAATACTTTTAGAAGAACTCCTAAAAGTTTCTTGCTTGCAAACTTATTGTGGTGATGCTTTGGATTATTGGTCCAAACAACCTTTGGCAATACTTAGAAAACCCAATACCTTGCTTGTTTTAGATATGGCTCAGCTACAAAAATATGCAATTGGGGCACGAGTTTCACAGGCTTTTACCTCTAATATGGATCTTTTGGTATTAATTGAAAAGTTACATGAATTTACAAATATATTCGCTAGCCACTTTATCACAATGCATCAGAATCAATTTATATGCGCTTCACACGGCCAAGTGATTAGCACAAAAATTGATTCAAATACAAACTTTGCGTGGCAATCAAATATCGCTGCAGCTGCCAGTGTCTGGTGGTTACAAAACAAAAACAAAGCCTTACAAGCTATAGCTACAGCGAT
>CAZIHK010000124.1:0-3224 GCA_964539035.1 uncultured Candidatus Saccharibacteria bacterium
AATATTAGAAATAATATTTGGCCTAGATTAAAATTTTACATTTGTATTGGGTAAAGCGACTCTGATGCGGGTAATTTCGCTTGTTGGCAAGGGGTTACCACTGACATTCAATATTTTTAAATTATTTAGAGCTAAAACTTTGTCGCTAATGGTTTTATATTTATTATTTGCTAAATCCAGTGTTTGTAGGCTTATACAGTTAGCTATCTCGTTAGGCATAGTATCTAGGTTGTTATTGCTATAATTTAAAATGCTTAAAAAACTTAGTTGGCCTATTTCGGCTGGTATGGCAGTGATTTTATTGTTGCTAGCATCAATTGTTTCTAAGCGAGTCATCTTACGGATTTCACCCGGCAAAGCACCCTCGAACAAATTATAAGAAACATTTAAAACTTTAAGATTGACTAGATTACCTATTTCGCTTGGTAGTGAGGTTAGCTGATTGTGAGCTAGTATCAGTTGTTGGAGACTGATCTTTTTTGTAACATCTGCAGGTAATTTAGTTAAACCTTGGTTACTCAAGTCTAATATATCGCTAGAGCTAGTATTTGCTGAGTTTTGGCTTGTAGTATTATTGGTGTTCACCGTGTTGTTTTTGATAAATAATTTATTGTAGACTAACAAACCACCACCAATTAAAACGACAGCGACTATGATGCCTATTACAAAATTCTTCAATATTAGCCCCTTTAATTACTTATGTATTATAGCATTTTTACAGAGTGTAATTTAGGGAGTTAAAAGCAGATTGCAACCGTAATAAACTCCCGCTGCAGTCCAAGCTTGATTTAGAGTACTAGATTGTTTAGTTTCAGAATTATGCCACGGCGTAGCTAGACCATTGTTTTTAATAAATAGCTCAATAAAACCATCAAATTTACTAACACCTTTTAGCATTGCCAATGTAACTTGGTTTGCTTCTTTGTCGTAACCAAAATCATGTAAACCCTTTGCAACCAATGCACCTGCAAATGGCCAAAATACGTTAGGACCACGATGATATTCGTCTTTAGGATTAAAATTTAAAATGTTTTTTGGATAAGTGCGCAAACCTAGCTCACTGTCTAAAAATTCTTCTGATATTAGTTTTTTTACAACTTTTTTTATGTACTTTTTTTGGATTGCACATTGACCATTTACATTAAAAGCAAGCACTAAGCCAACATCAACTGATGGGCACGATAATTGGTTCAGTTGGCCGTCTAGGGCTTCGGCATAAAAACCTTTTGTTCTGAAGCCTTGGATTTTTTTATTAAAACTTTTTTTGAGCTCTTTGGCAGCTTTTGTGCATCTTTTAGATAAATGCTTGTCTTTGTCCTTTAATACTTTTGAGGCACCTACAAATGCGCTCCAGACGGCACCGTTAGTATAGATATCGTGCAAAGGATAAGTTGGCAAGCCGCCCTTTTGGTATGTAAAAGCCCAAAAGCTATCCTTCCATGTTTGGTTATGCAAACCACCATAAAGCCTGCCTGGTTGATTTGCGGTTGGTGTCCAGCCCAAAAAACCATGGTAGTTTTTTTTGTTATCAAGGCACCACTTAACAGCTTTAATGTATGTTTCGCACACATCATCTGGCATAATCCAACCCTCGTTCCAAAAATTAGAAACAGCAACCAACCAGAGTGGTGTACTATCTACGCTATCCCAACTTTTTATGTGCTTATCTTGAGGGTCAATATACCAAGGGTTCCCACCATAAACTTGCCAGTAGTTTGTCATTTGGTCGATTTGTTTTTCGGCTGTTACTATTTCGTGAGGCATCTTACCAATTTCTTCTCCGCTTTCTGGATTGTTAATCTCACCCTGAAATTTAGCAAGCGCCAGTAGTGCTTTTAATATTTTGGCAGATAAAACATAATCACCCGTTTGCTTCTCTGCCTCGAAAATAAAAATCGCTGTTATTGCTGTATCGCGACCAAAATAGTGGTGGTAGCAGCCCTTCCAACGACTCATGTTCGATGCATACAGGCCATGAGGTTTAATAAGTTGCTCTAATGTCTCAATAGATTGCTCTCTAATAATTTTGAGCTCTTTGGTGTTTATTATTTTTGAGTCTATCATCTTATAAGTTTGTACTTTATTACCAAATAAGCAAATATTGCGTTTGTCCATCCAAAACCCTTTTGCGTTGGGTATACTCCACTCTTTGGTAGATCTTTTGGTTTATCTACATTGTATTTCTCTAAAAATTCATCGTTAGCTAAGTACCAATCAAGATTTGTTTTTAGCCATTTATGGGCAATTTGTTCGGCTTCTTTTTGGTAACCATACCTTTCAAGACCCTCTATCGCAAAATAATGTAGAGGCGCCCAACCATTAGGGTGAGCCCACTGAGTATTGACTGACCCAAAAACATTAAAATCTATAATACTTTTGCATGTTGCACTTAAGCCACCTGTGCAGTTGAATTTGTGCAAATGATTGTGGAGCCAAAGTGCATTATGTTCGCTTGCCACACCAGCCCAAAGTGTACTATATGCCGCTAATGACCATATTGAACCCAGTTTGTGTTGTATAAAATCATAATCGAAATAAAAATGTTTTACTTTACTCCATAACAGTGTATTAATTGTTTGTTTGCGATACTGGGCACGTGCTTGCCACATTTCACTCCCGGCTTGGTCACCTAAAATTTTAGCGATATCAGTAAAATCAATCTCGTATTTATATAGCAAAGAATTAAGGTCTATCGGTAAATAATCAAGCGCTTTACGCCCAAATCTTGGTGTCATATCCCACCCGCTTTCGGCTTCGGCTAAATCGTGTAAAACATTACTATCGTAATAGCGGCTTAAACCCTTATAAACATGACGCCAATGGGGGTGTGTTTCGCCTAGCCATACATTAATATATTCATCTTGAGCTATGTTATAGCATCGCCTTAACCAGTCGCTTGTCTTATTATTTTCGCGGTATATTAATAATATAAAGCTGGTTAATAGAGGGGGCTGCGACCTGCTAGTCATATATAGCCGGCTGGCGTTAGGTATCATATTGAACCGCTCGAACATATAAAATAGGTTTTCGAGCATGTTTTCGGCCAATTGGTTCTGCCCGCAAGCGATTAAGCCTAGCGCAATAAAGTAAGAATCCCAGTAGTATTGTTCGTTAAATCTAAAATTACCATGCTGGTCTGCTGGTACCACATAAGAATTCGGCAAGCCTAGCAACGTTTCTGACGAGTTAGTATGTAAACGTGTTAGCGTTGGCCAAAATTCATT
>CAZIHK010000125.1:0-4840 GCA_964539035.1 uncultured Candidatus Saccharibacteria bacterium
GCACTACCTCTGTTGAGATTAATGAAATTTAGAGGGTGTCCTAAGTCAAGAAGTCCCGCAGAACTCAACAAAACTTAATTGCTTGGGATGTTTTGTCTTATCCCCTTTTCGAATTTAAGCTCATTGAAGCTCAGGCCGGTATTAATTATTAGCCAGGTCGAATTTGGCAATTATATTTTGTGCCAGATAACTAGCTCGTCGTTTAGTAGTAAAAATTGTATCCAAATATCCGACAAAGATATTAGTGGTATGGGTCTGAGGCGACAAAAAAGCTACATAAGGCCAGATAAAATTTTTACTTGCGACCCTAATTTAATCAATAATAGCTTGGGAAGCTTGAATAAAAATAAGCGTGGAGCCATGCACAATAGCTTGATTAAGATATTGCAAGACTTGATAGCATAAGCTTACTTTGTGTTGGGACATAAGATTTTAGACGATGGGTATTATTGGACATTGGACGATGGACATTAGAATACCAAGACAAGATAGATATTAAGAGTTCAAGAAAGCTGTAGATTTAATTAGTAAAACCGCCCACAGCAAATATACATTTTCTGTTTTGTTATTAGCTATTTGGATTTAAAGTATGAAGTTTTAATTAATTTGTTCTAACAGATATGGGGTGATGGAATTAGCCCTTTTTCCATCAGTGCAGTGATGGTAATTGACTTATTTGCGACATTATAGTATCATGTATTCATGTTAATCGAACGAACTTTGACCGATAATATCAAGCATTCTCTACAACCCGGGAAGGTTGTAATAATACAGGGTGCCCGTAGAACAGGCAAGACCACCATAGTTAAGGAAGTCATTAAAGATTACCCCATAGATGACCTGCTATATATAGATGGTGAAGATGTGCGTTTTTATGATCAATTATCTAGCCGACGATTAGACACTCTAGCTGGTCTTATTGGAGACAAAAAACTATTGGTGATCGATGAAGCTCAGAAAATTCCTAATATTGGGACTAGCTTAAAAATTATTGTAGATTCTATGCCGGAATTAAAGATACTAGTAACCGGCTCTTCGGTTTTGGGCATCAAAGATCGGGTTGGAGCTCCCCTACTTGGCAGAGCTTGGACTTTTATGCTCTTTCCCCTATCTTACGGTGAAATTAAAAATAGTAGTGAAGTCCCCGCACTAACACACTACAAGCTTGATGAACTACTGCGCTACGGATCTTACCCCGAAGTTATAAAAACGCCAGGTAATCAGGACAAAGAAGCTTATTTGATTGAACTCACAAATCAATATCTTTATAGAGACATAGTCGATTTAAGGTTGGTCAATGAGCCACTGTTGCTAAGAAAAGTGCTTGAACTATTGGCTTTGCAAGTTGGTAGTGAGGTCTCAATCCAAGAGATGGCTGGCAAGTTAAATGTAAATCGTTTGACGGTACAAAGATATATTGATTTGCTGGAAGCAAGTTTTATAGTATTTAGGCTAGGCAGCTTGAGAAGGAACTTACGTAACGAAGTCACAAAATATGGTAAGTATTTCTTTTGGGACCTAGGTATTAGGAACGCTTTGATAGGCCAGTTTAACAGTCCTGATGTCAGGTCTGATATGGGTGCTCTATGGGAAAATTTTTGCATAGTTGAGAGACGAAAAAAGACTCAGCAACCTCCAGCCTATTTCCATGATTATTTTTGGAGGCTACAGGGTGGTTCAGAAATTGATTATGTAGAGGAGAGTGGCGGAATGCTAAGCGGATTCGAAATGAAATGGTCAAAGAAGAAAAAATCCAAACCCCCTGCTATCTGGAAGCAAACTTATGAGAATAGCTCCTACAATGTAATAAACCCAGACAATTTTGAGACCTTTTTAGGCTCATAACCCAGCAAGAAATAGTCAATAATCGGCTTATTATTGCTTTCATAAACGCAATAAACGGCCATTTATTGCTTTTTTGAATTAATATTTAAACCGTAAACCGCGATAATTATATGATTATTGAGGGTCAACCACCAATAATGCATGTGTAGTTGCGTTTATGGCAGCAATAATAAGGGATTTTTATTAAAGTCTACTAATTAAGCCCTAGTGGAAAAATACTTAGAGCGAGGCCCCTTTAAGTAACCCTAGATCCCAACATTTATATTGCCACTGCCGGTATTAAAAAGTTTATTTGTGGGCTTTAAAGGCTAGTGAATTTACTATTTATCGCCTCAAAATAATTGGCTGTATTGATGATTTCAAACGAGTGCGGGAATGGGAATACGTCTTTGCTGCGTCGTTTAGGGTTGGTTTTAACTTCCAAGCAGCTATATTTTTTCTGGTAGTCTTCTAAAACAATGTCTACCTCTTGGCCGGAATATTCTCTATAAAAGTACATAGATACTTGAGCTTTTCTGTCTTTGCGCTTCTTTTCTAATTCTGAAACAATAAAGTTTTCGAATACCCCTCCCTTGTCAGGACGTAAATCCAGCGCACGAAAATCTCTAACTAAAATGTTGCGGATTCCCAAATCGTAAAAATATAACTTCCTATTCTCGGACACCGCTCTTCGAACATTGGTTTTAAATGCTGGCAAAGGTATTAAAATATAGTTCTTGATAAAAATTTCTATATAGTTGGCAACTGTAGAATCATTAGCACCTAGGCTCTTGGCTATTTCCCTTACCGCTACTTCAGACCCAATCTGCAAGGCGATTTTAGTTAGAATATCTTTTGCTAGCTTCTCATTTTTGAGATCATAAATATTCACTACGTCCTTTAGGACATAGGTATCGAGAATGTTTTGCAGCAAAGCGATCCTCTCGTTATCGGTAAGTGCCTGGTTGGCGTAGATTTCGGGATAGGCACCATAGATTTGGAGGCTATTTTGTAAATCTAACTCAAGTTTATCTCGATTATATGCAAGTACAGTGGCGTCGTTCTCAATCTCCTCTATAGATAGAGGTAGGCAATAGTGTTCGGTATAGCGACCCGCTAAACTGTCAAAGTCTTTTGATTTTTGTCTGAGCTCGCTGCTTCCGGTAGCGATTATCTTAACCTTATAGACATCATGTAGAAGTTTCAGGGCGATTGTACCTTCTGGATAGATTTGGATTTCATCTATAAGTACAACCTTGTGCTCGGCAGCGATCTTAGACAGAGCCTCCTCGGTGGGTGCAAACTTCTCCCTATCAGATAGAAGATCAAAATTAAACGTTGGCAGGTCAATATCTGCAGCTATTTTATTGAGTAGAGTGGTTTTGCCACTACGTCTTGGCCCCCAAATAAAAAATATCTTGTGATCAGTACCTTTTAGATATGATATTATTTGCTTTTCTACGGTTCTTTTTATCATAATACTAATCATTTTACTATTAATTTGCATAATGTCAATATGCATATTAATATTAAAATGCATGACGCTAGAGACAGGATATTGACATAGTTTACAGTTTACTGTAAACTGTAAACTATGATGAATAATAAGCATAAAATAATTGCCTACCTAGAACAGGCCAAAACCTCTAGTGTAAACGATTTGGTTGATCAACTTGGCATATCACGCCAAGCCATCCATAGGATACTAAAAGATTTACTCGATGAAAAAAAGGTCACTAAAATCGGCAGACCACCTAAGGTGTTTTACACTATTGCCCCACTCAGCTACGCCAAAGTCACCAATTATCCGGACATAGATAAAGACCTAAATAAAGTTATTGATAATGAGTTTTTGTATATAACACCACTAGGTAGTAATCTGGGTGGCTACGAAGCTCTTGTTTATTGGTGCCTGGAGCGAAAGATGGACGTCAAAAAAACCGCACTAAACTACCTAAATACTATTAAAAAGTACAAAAAATACCGCAAAAATGGCTTAATTGATGGCCTGCATAAGATGGAAACATCTTTTGATAAAGTGTTTTTAGATAAAATATTTTACTTGGATTTTTATAGTATTGAGATTTTTGGTAAAACAAAATTGGGCCAGCTGTTGCTCTTTGCCAAACAAAGCCAAGATAGAAAAATGATAAATGAGATTGTAGACACGATTAAGCCTGAAATAACAAAATTGATCATAGATCATAAAATAACCGCAATTGGGTTTATACCCCCAACGGTAAAACGTGAGTTGCAATTAATGAAACAGATACAAAAGCGGCTTAATTTAAGTGCAAAAACCATCGAACTTGTAAAAATCAAAACCACTGTAGCTGTGCCCCAAAAAACTTTATCTAAAATAGATGACCGTATAATTAATGCCAAAACTACTATTGCTGTAAACGACAGTGGCAAGTATGACAATATATTACTAATAGACGATGCTGTTGGATCTGGCGCAACTTTGAACGAAGTAGCAAAAAAGATCCGAGAAAAGAATATGTGCCGGGGTAATATAGTTGGCCTAGCAATTGTTGGCAGCTTTAAAGGTTTTGAAGTTATTAGCGAGGTCTAGTTAGGGATTAGACGATGGACATATTTGGACAATAGATGATAGACGTTGGACGATAGATTAATCACAAATAACAATTTATCCAACTTTTTGGTAAAAAGTTTACAAAAACACCTTAAACAAATCTATTTTAATTAAATATGCTCTTAATTTACTTTGTGCCGACAAAGAAATATTACTTTTAGTAAAAGTAACAAAAACACTTTTGCAACCTTTTGTTTCGGCGTAAGGTTGCGCCAAAACCGACAAACTTCTGCTAACTAGCCTCGCAAAAGATATCTGCTTATAGCTGGCACTTGCAGAACTCCCTTTGGTCGGCCTATCCTATAATTTCAGATTCGGATAGGCTTGGCTGCAAGTGCATTATTCGTCTATCTTTGATAATTTGGTACATCAAGATAAAAATGCGCCCAATCGGTTTATGCAACTTTGCCGACCCAAAGT
>CAZIHK010000126.1:0-4500 GCA_964539035.1 uncultured Candidatus Saccharibacteria bacterium
GTGTATAAGAGACAGGCTTTATATATCTGCTTGGTATATGCCCACCGCCACCCGCAAGTCTAACTAATAAAATTAGACCCTCAATAGCCCAAACAGTGCACTTAGTTGAAGGAGAAAAATCCTATCTAGAAATAACCTTACCGAATAACGGTAACCTCGAAATAATAAGTAAAGTTGCTCGTATTGCCACAAAGCAATTGATTGACTGTGGTCTAGATGCGAAACTACATCCAATAATCCTAGATTTGAAGCCTGGTGTACCATTATTCTAGCTTTTACAAACTACTAAATAATTTAGAAGTGTTAATTCTTCGATCTAGGCATAGCCCGCACTTGTGATTGAATCTTATATTTCCTATTTTTTTGATGTTTTTAAGCTAACTTGAGCTAGTTTTATACCAATAAATATCCCTAATGCTAATTTACCAATATCAATAACATTCTTTTTTAATTGTTTTCGTTTTTCGGGTAACTGTTGAATTTTTTCAATAATTGGAGTCGCTTCAAAAACATCCACTAAGTTATCTACCGCAATATTATAACTCTCACATATATTCCCCGCTGCCTCACCAGCTAAATCCGCTTCTGTATCATAATCTGAGTCACTACATGATAAAAGAATATCTATGATTTCATCAATACACTGATCGTTGATTACTATAGAAGAACTGCCTGGCATTAAATAATTTGCCTGTCCTATTAACTCTTCGGTTGACCTAACTATCTGCATGACACTAGCCCTAACGGCAATATCATTACCAGTTACACCAAAAAATTTGTTTTCATAAAAATTCTGGAGTGGTTGGGTAGATACTTCAGCAGCTTTATTTACTAATCTTATTGCCTCTTCAGATGGATGTTCATGACCCACCCTAATCGTGGCAATAAAACTAATGTGATTTTGTTCAAATTTTTCTAATATCTTAGATGGATTATCTTCACTTATGTCTCCTGGATTTTGGTTTGGGTCAAGCTCACCTATATTCATCACTATTAATATAGATAAAAATATAACTGTAAGTCAATTATTTTTGCTTTTATGTCAATTATATATTACTGCTTATGCTTATATTGGATTGTACTAATATATTAATATTTATCTTGATAACGTTTTGGCCTAAAGAAAACCCAAAAAGCTATACCACCTAGCGCAATGGTCACACTACCAACAAATACCGGCAAATTATCATTAACCGTAGCAACGTAACCAGCAATTATTGCTGGGATAGCTTGCGCTAAGGCCATTACACTAGAGTTAATACCAAGTGCTTCACCTTGTATCTCTTTAGGACTAATACGGCTAATGAGTGAGCTATTGAAGGCCATAGTAAGACCATTGCCTAATGCCATAAATGGTGGCACTAAAAATAGCCACTTATATTCGCCAATAGGTATCAAATAATATCCCAACAGCGAAAAAGCAGTTATAAATATGCTAAACCTTAAAACTTGATAATCTTTAAACTTTTTAGCAATAATACCGGTTAAGCCACCCTGCACAATGGCTATCCATATGCCTACGTAGGCAAAATAATCTCCAGTATTCCCCTGTTTAAAGGCAAATTTTTGAGCTAGTACAATCGCAAAAAAGGTCGTAAAAAATGTGAAACCGGCAGTAAACAAAAAACTGGTCGGCATGATGCTTCGTATGCCTGGCTTAGAAAACGCAGCAACTACATTATGAAATGGTTTAGTAATATCAATCCGTGCTTTTTTGGCAATCTTAAGTGTTTCTGGAAAGAATATAAGTATCAAAAATACATTTAACAAGCATAGTAATGCTGTAAAGTAAAATGGAATTTGAGCGTTAAACCAACTGAGCACACTTGGATCGGCTAATTTACCACCAATATATGGCCCCAGAATAAAACCCAAACCAAAAGCCATACCAATAAAACCAAAGTTACGAGCCCTGTTTTTTGGAGTACTTACATCAGCAATAGCCGCTTGAGCAACCGATATATTACCACCTGTTAAACCATCCAAAATTCTAGAGAAAAATAATAGTGGTATGTTATGTAAAGCAATACCAAATGCAAACAATATATAGCCAACCATTGTACCAGCAACTGATAGGGCAAGTATCTTTTTACGCCCAAAACGATCCGCTAATTGACCCAAAACAGGCGCCGCAAAAAACTGAGCAAGCGGATAGGCGGCACTCAGCCAACCAAGCAAGATAAAACCCTGTTGGATTGTCCAGCCAGCAGGCATTATCACATCTGGAGAATTTGGCAATACTAAAAGTGGAAAAACTGGGATTAAAATACCGATACCCAACATATCTATAAAAATAGTCAAAAATAGAGGGATAAGCGGACTTGATTTAAAACGTGCCTTTAAATAATCCATGTCAGACTAGGATATCTAAACTTTAAAGGTTTGCCAAGTTTTGGTTAGTACTAGCCAGTCACTTAAGTTAAGGTTTTGAGCACGAAAGTTAACGTCTATTTTGGCTTCCGACAATAACTCATCGGCTTGATCTTTGGTGATATGCAAACCACCACTTAAACTACTACGAATTTTTTTACGTCGTTCGCTAAAACCAGCCCTAACGATCCTAAATACATCTTTTGGGTCTTGATTGCCAAAAAGCGGATCTTTAAGCCTGCTTAGTATTAAAATTTGTGAATCTACTTTAGGTGGTGGAATAAACAAATTAGACGGCACAATATTACCCAGGTTAACTTCGAAATACATCTGGACACTCACGCTTAAAAGCGACATATCACCCGGTATAGCACAAACCCGCTTGGCAACCTCTTTTTGCACAAGTAAAACAGCTTTTTTGGGTGGGTTTATAGTTTCGCTTAAAATTCTTAGTAAATGAGATGTTAAGTAATATGGGATATTGGCTACAATTTTATAATTTGTCGGTAACTGGCTAAAATCAAATTTCAGAATATCTTGCTGGATGACTTTAAGTTTTTTATTGGGATCAGAGATTCTATTTGCCAGCATACTAGATAGTGTTTCATCGAGCTCGATTGCCCATACGACAGCCCCACTATCAATTAATAGCTGAGTTAGGCTACCCAAACCAGGGCCAATTTCTAAAACGACATCACCTGTTTTAACATTAGCCGAATCGACAATAGCTAATAAGCTATTTTTGTCATTAAGCCAGTGCTGGCCAAGTTGTTTATTTGGTAAAGTCATCAATAAATATAATAACAGAGATAACTGGCTAAAACCTGACAGAATACTCTGTCACTATCAATTGTGGGATTGCAACTTCTAATAATTTAATCCTGGAAGAGGTGGTGGATTTAGTACAGGAACGGATGTAGGACTATTATATTCATTACTAATTTCGCTAATAGTAGATCCGTCTCTAACGTCCATACATAGCTTGTTGTCGGAGTACCATTGATACTTATAATAGAACTTATTACTCTGTAATACGTTGCCCGTCGAACTGTTATAAAGGTAAATCGCACATACAGTGGTCGGATTTTTTTTGTTCCAAAATACATTACCCACAAACTGATTGCCGGTAGAAGCAGTATCTAAACTAAAGAAGCTCCCTCCTATACCCATTACCATTTGGTTATCCTTAAAAATGCAATTTATACACTGCCCACCCCAGCCAGTTGGATCAGATGTAGGTGTACTGTTGAGATTATTCACAGTGTTATCAAAATAGTTGTTTTCAAACGTACAATTATTGCAATGCAGATTAAGCCATACACCATCACTACGATTAAAAGTATTGTTTATAGCAGTTGCTTTTGTGGAGCCATTGAATTCTAGACCTTGGTGCCATGGATAATATGAGTTAGTCCCCGAACCCTTAAATAGACTTCCCTGGACCAATAAGTCACGGCCTGGACCGTCAAAAGATATACTTTCCGAACCAGAAGGCTCGATAATGCTGTCGATGATTTTTATGTTGTAATAATCCGTAGTTCTAACACCCAAGTAACTTCTACCTATCATTTCAAACCCCATCCTTGGTTGTGGCATTATATGTAAACGTAAGAACGTCACATCATGTAATGTACTACTAGCTACTCCGTTGTCTGCTATAGCTATGCCATTGCCCCAAGCGCCTGAATTGGTTTCAATGGTACAATCTGTAAAAGTGCTATTATTAAGTGCTTCCGTCTGTATAGAAAATACATGCTTCATATCCTGATCATTAGTGCCACCACCACCAACAAAATGTACTCTTTCTACGTTTAACCCAGTTACAGGTTCGCTGTTAGTTATACCTATAGATTGGCCGGCTATGCCAAGTTTCAAATCTGTTATATAATCCCCAGAAGACATTAAGATTCTACCTTGAACATATGATTGAGTGCCACCACCAGATACAGATACATTTTTTGGTAAAGTCAGACTACTCACTTTATACACCCCACTCGGTACCCAGGCTATCTTGTTCTGTGTTACGGCTGCATTAAAGGCAACTAGTAGTTTGGCAGTATCATCAGTTACCCCATCACCTTTTACACCATAGTCTTTTACATTGATTGAATTAGCTGGTTGTCCGGTTGG
>CAZIHK010000127.1:0-4341 GCA_964539035.1 uncultured Candidatus Saccharibacteria bacterium
AGTCAGTAGTTACAGCATGTAACCTTGCTAATTTAAAATAATTATGCTAATATAACCATATTGTTTAATGAATCCCGGGTTAGGTAAGATGTTTACTCGATGTTCATACAGGCAATCGAAGTAAATATTAACCAACCTAAAATAAGGATTCATTTTTTTATGTCTTATCAAAATTATAATCGACGACCTAGCCAAGGTCGCCAGCGCTTTAGTGGCGCCAGACCAGCACGTCGTCAACGCACAAAAGAAAATATTAACCCATCGCGTTTTATAAACGCTGCCAAACAAACTCAAAACACGCCTGCCTATGTGCCAAAACATAGCTTTGCTGATTTTGAAATAGATAATTTATTAAAAACAAATTTGCAATCAAAGGGTATAGCTAGCCCATCACCAATCCAAGACCAAGCAATCCCGCTTGGGCTTTCTGGCCAAGATATAATTGGTACCGCAAATACCGGTACAGGCAAAACGATAGCTTTTGCATTGCCATTATTGCAAAAACTTATTGCCGATAGGAACGCAAAAGCCTTAATAATGGCGCCAACTCGCGAGCTGGCCAGTCAAATAGAAGAAGAGTGCCGAAGTATAGCTAGGGGTAGCGGCTTATTTGGAGCAGTACTAATTGGTGGGGCACCAATTGGCCCGCAACTTAGAGATTTAAGATCTAACCCACGCATTGTTATCGGCACACCTGGTCGCATTAAAGACCATATAGAAAGAGGCAGCCTACCCATTAAAGGCTTCAATATCATTGTATTAGACGAAGTAGACCGAATGCTTGATATGGGCTTTGTGCATGATATGCGCAAAATTTTAAGCTTAGTGGCTGCTCAGAGGCAATCATTCTTCTTTTCTGCCACATTAGATAACAAGGTGAATGCGTTAATCCAAGAATTTTCACATAACCCAGTCACGATATCTGTTAAAACCGGAATCACTGTCGACACCGTCGAACAAAATATTGTAAGTTACGGCACTAACAACCAAAAGTTAGAAAAACTGCACGATTTGTTAAATACAAACGAAATTTCGAAAGCCTTGGTTTTTGATGATACCCAGCGAAGCGTAGAAAAGCTTAGCAAAGAGCTTCAAATTCGAGGTTTCTCGGCAGACGCCATTCATGGTGGTAAATCCCAAGGGCAAAGGCAAAGAGCTCTTAAAAGATTCAAAACTAACGATATTAATGTACTCGTAGCAACAGATGTAGCTGCCCGTGGCATTGATGTTAGTGATATAAGCCACGTTATTAACTATTCGACTCCACAAACATACGACGACTATGTTCACCGCATCGGTAGAGCAGGTCGTGCAGGCAAAGCTGGTTTCGCCCTGACTTTTGTCGAAATTTAATCAGCTAGCTACGTAAACGATAACCTTTTTTAAACAATAATAGATTCAATACGATAAGTGCTGCTGTAGCTAATGTGACTACAAATATTGATAAGTACGGGTTCACACCAGAAATGCCCAGCATTCCAAAACGTACCGAACTAATCATGTAATACAGCGGGTCAAAATAAGTAAGTGTTTTAAACGGCTCTGGTAGCAATGTCACAGCGTAAAAAACACCGCCCAAGAATATTAACGGCTGTATTATGAAAGTCTGGTAAAAACTTAGGTTATCAAAAGTTTCTGATCTTAAACCTACAGTTACACCCAAAGAAGCAAAAAATAAGCCACATACGGTTAAACTACCCAAAAATAACAAAGGATGCACAACAGGCAAATCAATCAATAAGGCAGCTGTGATAAAAGTTATACCGGCAATTATTACACCCCTTATAAAACCACCTAGCATAAAGGCAAACATCAAAGCCGAATTAGAAACAGGCGAGGCTAATTGGTCGTCTATTGCACGTTGGATTTTTTGTTGCAAAAGCGACGATGAGCTATTAGAAAACGAATTCATAGCCATTGCCATTAAAAGTAAGCCAGGGATTATAAAAACAGTGTAGCTATGGCCATCAATTTGGCTTATTCGCGACCCAAGCGCCGCACCAAATATACTAATGTATAAATACGTTTCTAGTAGTGGGCCAAAAAGCGTTTGACGCTTAATAGACCAAAAACGATAGACTTCACGCCTAAGTACCGTATAAAAGCCAATATATTTATTACTAATATTTTTCAAGTTCTAGTGAGCTCCTCACGGCCAATTACCGATAAATAAACATCTTCTAAAGTTGTTTTTTTGTATTTCTTTTTAAGTTCTTCAGAAGTGCCTTCTTGGAAAATCTTACCTTTATTAATAAGGGCGATATGGTCACATAAGCCTTCAGCTTCTTCAATATAATGTGTTGTTAACAATATGGTTGTACCAGACTTATTAGTTTTCTGCATATACTGCCAAAGCTCTAGCCTTAGTTCCACATCAACTCCAGCAGTTGGCTCGTCTAAAATTAAGAGTTTAGGTTGATGCATTAAGGCCCTTGCAAGTACGACTCGGCGTTTCATACCACCAGATAATAATCTGGTATTTGTTTTTCGTTTACTAGTTAGTGAAAATACTTTTAACAAATCATCAATACGTGACATACGTAAAGCCTTTGGCATGCCATAATAACCACCGTGAAAATCTAGAGTTTCTTCGACAGTTAAAAACCAATCTAGATTTATCTCTTGTGGAGCAAGGCCACATAAACTACGCGAAGCTTGGTAATCACTAACTACATCATGGCCAAAAACAGACGCCGAGCCACTAGTAGGTACGCTTAAACCCATTATGCAGTTAATCAATGTTGACTTACCGGCGCCATTAGGGCCAAGCAAACCAATAAATTGACCTTTTTTAACTGTTAAATTTACGCCTTTCAAGGCTTTAACACCCGATGCATATTTTTTGTGCAAAGATTTAATTTGTAATGCGTTTATATTTAAATCCATATTTTTGTAATCCGTATATAAGTTTATCAAACATAGTTGATAAACCAATTTGCTGATGCTCAGATTAAACAATATCAGCTTAATCTGTTATTCTTAATATATGCAAAAGTTAAAAGACGATGAAGTTCAAGCTTCGTTAGTTAATCTAGAGGGTTGGGAAGCTAAAGAAAATTCAATTGTTAAAGATTTTGGTTTTAAAGGCTTTAGTACCGCAATTGAGTTTATTATCCAACTTGTGCCAGTAACCGAAAAGTTAAATCACCACCCAACAATAACCAATTCCTACAATAGGGTCACTGTTAGTTTAACAACTCATTCGGCCAAAGGTTTGACCAAAACCGATTTTAAATTTGCCCAAGAGGCAGATAATATCGCTTTGCAATTACGCCGTTAGTTTCACACACATCTACATTTGCCAGATAAACAAACTTAGATTCTTTTAAAAGCAATCTTAAAAACTGCCATATGTATTCCATCTTTAGCCCAAGTATTTAAGCTAAAGTTGTGCCTTTTGTCGCAAATAGTTTTTGACATATAACCTCCCCGGCCGTGAGTCGTAATATATTGGAATGCATCACTTAACCCATTGATTGCGACTGTGCTTTCATCACACAACTCATCAATTTCTTCTTTAGTGTGGCCTTTTGGTTCGATATCGTTTTGTAAGCCAATTTCTGGTATAAAATCGTTTGAGATAGCAACCTCTAGACCATCGACTTTTGGGATAACAGCAAAAGTAGCATTTGTACCACAATCAACCGAGTTACTCGCAAGCTCTGTAAGGACCACAAGCGCATCAAAAGTTTCGTCTTTTGATACCTGTGGGGTTAAATCTTCTTCTAAAATCCTTCTTAAAGGGTATATAGGACCATTATTATCACAGATTTCTTCAAGTTCATCTATAGTACATATTAATGGTTCGCCATTTGATTCGCAGATTCTATCTAAAATAGGTTCTGGAATATCTACAGCCTCTTTTAGCCTTGAATAATCATATGGTATTTGTTTTTCTAATCTGCTCACTAAGTTTAGCGTAACAAAGTAAGCAATAAATGCAAATTTTATATATACAGTACAACTATAGGCAATTAAAAAGTATAAAAGAAGTTACAATATAAGATATGACTTTCGATGAGGCTTATAAATCGCTAAATAAGGCCCAAAAAGAGGCTGTCGATACTATCGACGGCCCAGTGATGGTAGTGGCTGGCCCCGGTACCGGTAAAACTCAATTGCTGGCTATGCGTGCTGCTAATATTTTAAAAAAAGATAGTACTCTGTTGCCAACTAATGTTTTGTGCCTAACATTTACCGAGAGCGGGCAGGTAGCCATGCAACGCCGATTGATAGAACTGATGGGCGAAGCTGGTGCCCATGTAGCCGTGCATACCTTTCATAGTTTTGGTACAGAAATCATCAACAACTACCCCCAATATTTTTACAGAGGCGCCAATT
>CAZIHK010000128.1:0-3864 GCA_964539035.1 uncultured Candidatus Saccharibacteria bacterium
TATCTATGATCTATCTATAGTAGCTAGTGAATGGGGACAGACTATAACTATTACACCAACACCTATTCCAACGCCAATAGTTCCATCAACCACATTTAATGTCAAAGACTATGGAGCTACTGGTGGCGGTATAGCTGACGATACTGTGGCCATTCAAAAAACAGTAGATGCAGCAGCGGTGATCGGTGGAGGAATAGTATATTTACCAACCGGGACATATCGAACCTATGTGGCACATTCTGTATGCCCTGATGTTGGAGGCAGTATTGATCTAAAAGACAATATCAGATTAAAGGGCGACGGACCAGGCAAGACATTTGTTGTCGGAGCAAATTCAAATACCCATCCTATCGCTGCGTGTGGTAAAACTAACATAGGAGTATCTGACCTAGAAATTTATGGAGTCGAAGGCACTACAGGAATTGATGGTATTAAGTTTTATGGTTGCAACAGTGTAACTGTGAGTAACATCGTCGCCCATGACCTATACGAGGGCATCGCTTTATATGGTGCTCATGACTCAATTATTGAGGACTCCGTTGCCTACAATAACTCCAATGTTGGTATCGACACAGGCGAGTCTGCTCTCGGTGTGCAGCAAGGCGCGAATAACATAGTCCGTAACTGTACAACTCGCAACAATGCTAACGCCGGTTTTCGCTTTTCTGGTTACCCACCGCCACAGACTACCCCAATTATTGTCAGCCGTGCCAATGGTACTACTTGGGACCACTGCACCTCGATTAACGACAAAAAAGCATTCTTCCCAAGTTATGCTCAAAATCTTACTGTGACTAATTGCATCGCAATTACTCCTTTAGAACATGGTCTCGAAATATACGGTACTGACAATGTCACTATTACCGCCTTCACAGGCGAGATTCGCGTCAACCACTTTGCTGATGTTGTTGCCAAGTATGGCTATAGTTCTAACGTTACTCGAGACGGCATACCAGTTGTTGCCGTGTTCTAACCAGGCATTTTTCAACTCATAAAGACAACCAGCAATAATTTGTATAATACTCCTGTCGGGTAAGTATCTTACGATAAATGAATCTACATTTGTAGTGAGTCACATAGTGGGGCAGGCAATAAAATAGGTTCTAATATATTGACCACGCTCAGCCAATTTTACAATGTATTGACTAATTATCGAATCTAGTGCCATGACGAGAGCGATGTTTTCGATAAATCTTTAAACGCGTCAGGTTTTTAAGCAACTCTGCTTGAGTTTCTGCCAATACGACGTTTGTTTCGTGCGACAAGGAGCGTGACAAATTAGCTTCTTCTTCAGCGAATCTTTCACGATTAGCTTGGGCTCTTTTAACAGCTGCTTCGGCTTTCTTGACCAATTCTTCGGCTAGTTGTTCATCAATTTCATAGATATGCTCAGCACTATCAGCAAGTACTGTAACGCCTTTGGCTGCTATATGAATAAAACCTCCATATACCGCAACGATGTGCTCATTTTTACCATCCCTGATAGTTAAATCACCCATGGATAATTGCGATACCATAGGTTCGTGTTTTGCCAAAATTGTAACAATGCCTGATTTTGTAGGCACAATTATCTCTGTTGCCTCTTCTTCGAACAAAGTTCTTTTAGGTGTTATTATTTTGAGATGAAACTTTATCACTATTTAACCTCTTTGATTGAACCCTTCATATAAAACGATTGCTCTGTTTTTTCGTCATGTTTACCGTCTAAGATTTCTTTAAATCCATTGATCGTTTCGTCTAATGTTACATAGGCACCTGTTACACCAGTAAATACTTCTGCCACGAAAAATGGTTGTGACAAGAACTTTTGTATCTTACGCGCCCGCGAAACAGTGAGTTTATCTTGCTCAGAAAGTTCATCCATACCCAAAATTGCAATAATATCTTGCAGATCTTTATATCGTTGCAAAATACCCTGTACGCCGCGAGCTACTTGGTAGTGGTCTTTACCAACAATGCCCGGATCAAGGGCAGTAGAAGTAGAGTCTAGTGGGTCAACAGCTGGGTAAATACCTAGTTCCGATAAACCCCTAGACAAAACTACCGTAGAATCAAGATGCGAGAATGTTGTTGCCGGAGCAGGGTCAGTAAGGTCATCGGCTGGCACATACACGGCCTGGACTGATGTAATAGAGCCTTTGTCTGTCGATGTTATTCTTTCTTGCAACTCGCCCATCTCTTGAGCTAAGGTTGGCTGATAGCCAACAGCTGATGGCACTCGACCCAAGAGGGCAGACACCTCAGAACCAGCCTGGGTAAATCTAAATATGTTATCTACAAATAAAAGTACATCTTTATTTTCTTCGTCCCTAAAATATTCACTCATAGCAAGAGCAGACAGGGCAACCCTAAGCCTAGCGCCTGGTGGCTCATTCATCTGGCCAAAAACTAAAGCAGTCTTATCGAGCACTTTTGATTCTTTCATTTCGTGGTAAAGATCATTCCCCTCGCGAGTACGTTCGCCAACGCCAGCAAATACAGAATACCCACCATGTTCGGCAGCTAGATTACGGATAAGCTCAGTTATGACAACCGTTTTACCCACGCCAGCACCACCAAATAGGCCAACCTTACCACCCTTAATAAATGGGCAAATCAAATCAATTACCTTAATGCCTGTTTCAAAAACTTGGGTATTTTTGGATTGCTCGGCAAATGTTGGTGCTTCTCGGTGAATTGAACTTTTTTTATTTGCCTTGAATGGTACACCATCTATAGGATTACCAAGTACATCGAACATATGGCCAAGTACTTCTGGGCCAACAGGTACATTTATGGGTTCACCAGTATTAATAACTTTTTGGCCTCTTTTAACTCCATCAGTAGAGCCCATTGCAATAGCCCTAACCGTACCATCGCCAATATGTTGCTGTACTTCTAGAATTGGGCCATCTTTAATTTGCAAAGCATTGTAGATTGCTGGCACTTCTTTTCCAAAACTAATATCTACTACTGGGCCTAATATTTGTAAAATTGTTCCTTCTTTCATATATCTCCTTATTCTTCTAAAGTCATCTTGCCGGCCGAAATTTCTGCCAGTTCACTAGTTATATTTGCTTGTCTAGACTGGTTAAATGACAAAGTCAAGTCATCTATTAAGTCTTCGGCGTTTTCGTTAGCATTCTTCATATTTATCATTCTCGCAGAATGCTCAGAGGCAATAGTTTCTAACAGTGTTTGCCACAAAATGGTCTCTAATACTCTCGGGATTAACCTATTTAATACTTCTTTTTTGTCGGGCTCGTAAATAATTGGCGCATTACTGGTGGTTGTCGACTTGGCTTGAATAGGCAATAGCTGGATTGTGGTAGCTTCTTGTGCTAGTGTCGATATAAAATGCGGGTATATTATGCTAATGCTCTGGTATTTTTGGGTTTTATATTCACTCTCTATCAACTTTAGAATTGGATATTCATCTTTAAAGTCTAGACTGTCTGTAACACCGTAAAATTCGGCAATAATACTTACTTTCATAGAACGCAACAAATCTCGACCTTTTTTGCCCAAAACTACAATATCAAATTTACTATCACCAAAATCTTCAATTAATTTTTTTACTACCCTGGCATTCATATTGCCACATACACCTCTATCCGTAGTTACGAGTATCACTAGTTTATGATCGCCTTTGCCAGGTCTTAAGTAAATGTGCTCCAGTGGGTCAAGATTAGCGCATAGTCCATCTAAAATACCATCGGCCGATTCGGTATAGGGCCGTGAAGCCATATTGGCGACCACCGCTTTTTGCATTTTAATAACCGATACTAGCTCCATGGCTTTAATGATCTGCTTGGTATTAGTGGCCGATTTAATACGACGGCGAATTTCTTTAGACGTTGCCATTATTAAAAGTTTCTTTTTACC